>CAZROZ010000107.1:0-3448 GCA_964601745.1 uncultured Lachnospiraceae bacterium
GGCGAGATCTCTGCTTAATAAGTTTCCAGATTTTCCAATGGGCAGCCTGACGTCGAGGAAGGGACTTCGTATTATGCGAAGTCCCTTATTTATTTACTCTGAAAGCCCAGTCGCAATGGACAGGCGAATGGACTGCTCGCAGGCCAATCCGCATGGACATTAGCAACGCTAAGTGCGTATGAGCAAGGTAGGGCGATAGCCCGGATTGCGAATCCATGGCTTTCATTCATGGTGGTTGGGGGTTTACCTGCAAAATTCTTTGAAAAATAAACCAAGCTTAAATATGTCGTTAACTATAGTAAGATTGAAATTACACCTGCAAAGCAGCGCAGCTCATTCCACAGAAAACTTGTAAATCGTCGCCTGGTCGTACTCCTCCCCTTTTTTCAAGATGCAGCCCTCAAAAGATTCGATATTGCAGGCATTTGGATAATACTGGGTCTCGAAACACACACCATCCCTCTTTTCATATACCGCGCCATCCTTGCAGTGATACTGCTCATTTAAGCCATTCCCGGAGTAAAACTGAAGCCCCGGCAGACTCGAAAAAACTTCCATTTTTCTGCCGCTCTTGGGATCATAAAGTTCCGCCACCTTGCTCATGTCCGGACTTTCAGACAGATTAACGCAGAAATTTTGATCGTACCCATTTCCCTGGTGGAGCGCCAAATAATCCTCCTCAATATCTCTGCCGATGGGTTTCCGCACTCGAAAATCCATCGGGGTTCCGGTCACATCCACCAGCTCTCCGGTGGGAATCAAATCGTCTGTCGTGGCAGTATAGGCATCCGCATTAATCCAGACTTCCTGCTCCAGTACATTTCCGGAATTATGGCCTGCCAGATTAAAATAAGAATGATTGGTCAGATTGCACAGCGTATCCCGGTCTGAAACTGCAAAATACTCAATGAGCAGTTCATTTTCCTCAGTCAGGGTGTAACTGCAGCTCACATCCAGGTTCCCGGGAAATCCCTGTTCCATATGGGGACTGAGTCTGGAAAATTCCACCATACCCTCGTCTTCTTCCTCAGAGATCTCCGCTTCATACACATATTTTTCATATCCTTTTAAACCGCCGTGGAGGGAATTTCTCCCATTATTTTTCTCCAATTCATACTGAACACCATCGAGGGTAAACGTCGCATCACCGATCCGGTTTCCGACCCGTCCGATGAAGCCTCCAAAATGGGGTTTGTTGACCTCATAACCTGCCGCGTCCTCATAGCCCAGCACCACGTCCGCCAGGACGCCATCTCTATCTGGAACCAGGATACTGACAATGCACGCGCCCAGGTTTGTCACCGACACTTCCATTCCCTGGCTGTTTTTCATTGTGTAGAGCGTTATCTCCTGTCCGTCGGTTGTTTTGCCAAACGGTTTTGCCGTCACCTTCATCTCAAGATTCCTCCATTTTCCTAGGGTCTCTCGTTCGTCATTTGACCCTATTACTCCTCGTTCGTCATTTGACCCTATTACTCTTTGTTCGTCATTTGACTCCAAGGCTCCTTGTTCGTCATCCGATGTCCATCGTCCTTGTTTTAATGATGCCATAAGCTGCGGAGTCATCGACGACCTTCCCTCTATTTCCGCCCATTCCCCGGTGCCTTATGCCTTTTTCACCACCTCAATGCCCAGTTCCTCCAATTGCTCCGCATCCACCACATCCGGCGCGTTGCTCATCAGACAGGAGGCATCTTTCACTTTGGGGAAGGCAATCACATCCCGGATACTCTCGCTCCCCGTCATCAGCATAATCATCCGATCCAGCCCGTACGCCAGTCCGGCATGGGGCGGCACCCCATAGCGGAAAGCATCCAGCAAAAAGCCGAAACGCTCGTGAGCCTGCTCCTTGGTGAAACCAAGAATGGCGAACATCCGCTCCTGTATATCCTCCTGAAAAATCCGAACGGAACCTCCGCCCAATTCCGTGCCATTTAAAACGATATCATACGCTTTGGCACGCACCCTGCCCGGATCGCTCTCCAAATAGGGAAGGTCCTCCTCCATCGGCATGGTAAAGGGATGATGCATGGCAGTATAGCGATTTTCCTCATCACTCCACTCCAGCAGCGGAAATTCTGTCACCCACAGAAAGCGAAATTCCGCCGGATCATACAAATGCAGCATCTCTCCCAGCTCGCAGCGAAGAGCACCCAGCACATCAAAGACCACCTTGTCCTTATCCGCGGCAAAGAGCAGCAGATCGCCCGGCTCCGCCTGCATTCCTGCGATCAGAGCCTGCATGGTATCCTCTGTCAGGAATTTTGCAAAGGAGGACTTCACCTGCCCGTCCGGCAAAAGGGCAGCATAGGCAAGTCCCTTCGCCCCATGGGTTTTGGCAAAATTCACCAGAGCGTCGATTTTCTTTCGAGGCATTCCCGCCTGGCCTTTCACGGTGAGTCCCCGGACACTGCCGCCGGCTGCAAGCGCGTTGGTGAAAACGCCAAACCCGCAGTCCCTGACAATCTCAGAGACATTCAGCAGCTCCATGCCAAAGCGCATATCTGGCTTGTCCGATCCAAAACGCTCCATGGCTTCCTTCCAGGTAATCCTTGGAACGGGGAGCTCCACCTGAACACCCACCTCCGCAAAAAGAGTCGCCAGGAGTCTCTCATTGACATCCAGCACGTCATCCACATCCACGAAAGAGAGTTCCATATCGATCTGGGTGAATTCCGGCTGCCTGTCCGCCCGCAGATCCTCATCTCTAAAGCATTTCGCAATCTGAAAATACCTGTCATATCCGGCGCACATGAGCAGCTGCTTAAAGAGCTGCGGAGACTGGGGCAGTGCGTAAAAGCACCCCTGGTGAATCCGGCTGGGCACCAGGTAATCTCTCGCCCCCTCCGGTGTACTTTTCATCAGCACCGGCGTCTCAATCTCCAGAAATCCCTCCTCCGCCAAAAACTTTCTGGTCAGCATCGTTATCCGGCTGCGGAGCATGAGATTTTTCTGTAAATCCGGCCGCCGCAAATCCAGATAACGGTATTTGAGGCGCAATTCCTCTCTGGTAGAAATTTTTTCTTCAATGGGAAAAGGCGGCGTCTCCGCCTCCGAGAGAATGCGCAGCTCTTTTGCCTTGATCTCGATCTCTCCGGTCAGAAGGTCAGGATTCACTGCTCCATCCCGCAGTGCCACATCTCCTGTCACCGCGATGACATATTCATTGCGCAGCTGACCGGCCTTTTCCATGCCCTCCGTGCCGATTCGTGCCTCGTCAAAGACCAGCTGCAAAATCCCGCTCCGGTCCCGGAGATCGATAAAAATCATTCTTCCCAGATTCCGGCGCTTCTGCACCCAGCCCATGACAGTGACGGAAGTTCCCAGGATTTCCCTCGTCACTTCTGTGCACCGGTGCGTTCTCTTTAATCCGCTCATCGATTCTGCCATATTCTACTCCTTTTCCCCAATGCTTCTCTTTTCAAAAATGACTGCCCCGGCACGTCAC
>CAZROZ010000107.1:3548-6396 GCA_964601745.1 uncultured Lachnospiraceae bacterium
CTACTCCTTTTCCCCAATGCTTCTCTTTTCAAAAATGACTGCCCCGGCACGTCACCTTTTGCCCAAAAAATACTGCTCCAGCTGATCGAAGGCGACTTCCTCCTGGCTGTGATCTTCCATATTCTTTACCACTGCCCTGCCTGTAACAATCTCATTTTCGCCCAGCACAACCGAAAATTTTGCCCCGATTTTATTGGCATATTTCATCTGCGCCTTGACACTGCGGTTCATGTAATCGGTCTCCACCACGAGTCCCGCATGGCGCAGTCTAGTCACCAGGGAAAAAGCCGCCGCCTTGGATTCTTTTCCCAGCACACCCACATAGGCAGTCACCGGAGGCTCCGGCTCCAGAGAGACCCCTTCCTTATCCAGAAAATACAAAATTCTCTCGATTCCCATGCCGAAACCAACCGCGGGAATATCCTGCTTCTCCTCGATTTCATGCACCAGTCCGTCATAGCGGCCGCCGCCGCACAGCGTAAATCCCTCGGAATTGACGAATTCAAATACCGTCCGGGTGTAATAATCCAGTCCTCTCACAATGCCTGTGTCTACCTCAAAGGGAATTCCCACCGCCGTCAACAGTGACTGCAGCTCCTCAAAATGGGCCCGGCACTCGTCATCCAGATAATCCACTGTCCGAGGCGCATGCGCCACAATTTCTTTGCAGTCAGGCACCTTGCAGTCCAGCACCCGCAGCGGATTTTTCTGCATCCGCTCCCGGCAGGTGCCGCACAGATGATCCTCATGTTCTTTTAGATAGGAAAGCAGTGCCTTGTTATATTCCGCTCTGCACTTCTTGCAGCCGATGCTGTTGATGTGAAGTTTGGCATCCCGCAGTCCCAGTCTCCGGATCAATTCCGTCACCAGAGTGATCAATTCCACTTCCGCCAGAGGATCCTCCGATCCGATGAATTCCACGCCGAACTGGTGATGCTGGCGCAGCCTGCCACTCTGGGGCTGTTCATAGCGAAAAGCCTGGGTCACATAATAGAGTTTCGCGGGAGCAGGATTCGCATACAAATTATTCTCCAGGTAGGCTCGGATGACACCGGCAGTGCCCTCCGGCTTTAGCGTAATGCTCCTTCCGCCTTTGTCCTCAAAGGTATACATCTCCTTCTGGACCACATCGGTGGTTTCCCCCACGCCTCGCTGGAATAGGACCGTGTGCTCAAAAGCGGGCGTAATGATTTCCTGCATGTGGTAGGAAGATGCCAATTCTCTTGCCATCCGCTCCACAACGGCCCGCCGGTGCATGGATTCTCCCACCCAGTCCTGGGTTCCCTTTGGTCTCTGCGTAATCATGTTCCCTCTCCCTTTCTCCCATGTGATGTTGTTCACAATCTATCTCACCTACAAAACACTGCAGCAAATTCGCTCGGATACAGATATTCCTGTTTCCCGCGAAAAATCTCTCACAGGAAGTCCAAAAAAATCTCTCAAAGAGAGTCCGAAAAAATCTCTCACAGCGAGTCCATGCGCTGGGACAATTTCCCCGCGAAAAGCCGGTGGTCCTCATTAACCTCCCGGATCTGTTCCCGGATGATGGCAAAATCATCATTCATCGTCAGCCGCTGAAACGCGAGAAAAATGCGCATATCAAAATTTTTCACTTCTTCTATCATCATGTCCAGAGCGGATTCGATGGAAAATGCGCCGCGATACGCCCGCTCCGAAACCATGGCGGCAAAAAAATCGCAGGGTCGCAGCAGTCTCGCCAAGATAGGAATCGCTTCTCCCTTTAGATTGTCCGGATACCCGCTCCCGTCATAATTCTCGTGATGGTGCAGGACAGCCTGTGCTACCTCTGGCTCATAATCCTGGTCGGTGACGATCAGATAACCCAAAGTGGGATGTGTCTTGGTATAGCGCAGATCCTCGATCATGAGTCTGTCCTGATGCCCGGAAACATATTGCCCCATCTTCAATTTCCCGATGTCATGCACCATTCCCGCCACAGCGGCCTGATGACAGAAATCCTCGTCGAATCCCAATTCTTTTGCCAAATCATAGGCGAGATTACTGACCAGAACCCCGTGGCAGAGCGCCTCCGCCAAAATGCCCACCCATTCTTCGTCCCGATACTGTGCCAGCAGAGTACCAATCCGTTCCATGTGGAAATTCCCTTTCTCTCCTCTCACCCCGGCAATCATGCCGGAATTGTACCATATCCTTATCCTTCGCCGTCAGATTACATCAACGGATATTCTCTCCCGGTGCTTTTTTCTCTCTCAACGCCCTTTCCCACACTGTGTCTTTTTCTCATGAGAGCGCCATTTTCTCCTTCCTGGCAATCATCTCGTCAATCCGCATCCGGTAATCACGAATGCTCTTCACATTCTCCACCCGCTCGATTCTGTTCGTGGACGGATACACAAATTTAGAGGAGGCCCCTGCCCCGCACGCCAGGATGGTCTGCTGCTCCTCCATGATCAGCACATTGTACAATCCCTCTTTGCCGGGTCTGGCATAACCGATGTTCTCCAGGTTCTCTGTGATATTCTTCTGCCGGTATAAATAATAGGGCAGATATCCTTCCCTTTTCGCGAATTCCATTGCCTTTTGCTGCATCAAAGGGGTGTCCTTCGGTCTGATATGTTCGTACATTTCGATATTTTGGGTCAGCGCGGAAGCTCGCTTGAGGGCCAGCGTATGTACGGTCAAACTGTCCGGGGAAAGTTCCCGGATCTGGGCAAGCGTATCCTCCATATCCGCCGCGCACTCTCCCGGCAGCCCGGTAATCAAATCCATATTGATATTGGAGAAGCCCTCCTCCCTAGCAAGGAAAAAAGCATCCCTCACCTGCTGTACCGTATGGCGTCTCCCGATCAGATCCAGTGTCGCTTGC
>CAZROZ010000108.1:0-6377 GCA_964601745.1 uncultured Lachnospiraceae bacterium
TCTTCACCGGCCACTACCTGCAGGCAATCTCCCTGATCGCACTCTATCTGGTCTGTCAGTTTCTGCACCAGATGCTGCAGCCGCAGATGGTGGCGGACAGTGTCGGTCTCAGTCCCCTTGCCACGATATTTTTGCTGTTTTTCGGCTATCAAATTCATGGAATTCTTGGCATGATCCTGGCACTTCCCATCGGACTGGTGGTCATTAATTTCTATCGAGCAGGGATGTTCGATTCTGTCTTTGCACAGATTCGATTCCTAGTCAGAGGCATCGTTCAATATCTTCATCTGGAATTGCCGGAGGACGAGAATTATTGGAAAGAGAAACGAAAGCAAAGTGCGGAGATATCGGGAAAATCAAAGCGAAAGCAAAAGAAGAGGACGCCTGGGGAGGCGGACGAGACCCAGCCGGAGGCGTCCAATGAGACAGCGCGGGGGGATCATTCAGAACGACGGGAATGTTTAAACGTATCAGAGCATACCCCAGAAGAAACGTATCAATAAATCAGAAATAAAGAACGCAACGAGAAAAGCCAGCTAGGCAGCAGGGGGCGAGAACCCCTGCAGAGGAGGAGCCATCGGCATAAAAAATAGAAAACATATGGGAAGCGACACCATGTTACAGCATTTTAAAATGTGTCTTGCAGTCCTATGACGCATGTCGCTTTCTGTAGAGATAAAATATGGAAAGGAGTGGAGAATCATGAAAGATCGTTTGGAAGAATTACTAAAAACAGGAGATTACATCCGATTGCGAGAAGAGCTGGTTGAGATGAACGTGGCGGATGTGGCTTCCCTGCTGGAAGAAGTGCCAACGTCGGAACTGACAAAGATTTTCCGCATCCTTCCAAAGACCATGGCTGCAGATGTATTTTCCTATCTGCCGCTGGAAGTGGAACAGGAACTGATCGTCTCTCTCTCCGATCGAGAGGCGGCAGGGATCATCGATAATCTGCAGGCGGACGACGCGGTTGATCTGATTGAGGAGATGCCGGCGGGGATCGTGAAGCGGTTGCTGGCCAATGCGGATCCGGAGACGAGGCGGGATATCAATCATCTGCTGAAATACCCGGAGGATTCTGCCGGCAGCATCATGACGGTGGAATTCGTGGACCTGAAAGAAACCCTCACTGTGGCAGAGGCGATCGCTCGAATTCGCCGGACCGGGGTGGACAAGGAGACCATTGATACCTGTTATGTGCTGGATGCGCAGCGACATCTGATCGGCACGGTTTCCCTGCGCCGCTTGCTCTTATATGATGATAATCAGACAATCGCCTCTATCATGAATGATTACTTGATCACGGTGAATACCCAGACCGACCAGGAGGATGTCGCGCGAATTTTTCAGAAATACGACTTCACCACGCTGCCGGTGGTGGATTCTGAGAACCGTTTGGTAGGCATCATCACCGTCGACGATGTCATGGATATCCTGGAGCAGGAGGCCACTGAGGATATCGAAAAGATGGCCGCCATCACGCCGACGGACAAGCCGTATATGCGCACGGGCGTCTTTGAAACCTGGAAAAAGAGAATCCCGTGGCTTCTATTTCTGATGATCTCCGCCACCTTCACCGGTCGAATCATTGCCTCAGCGGAAAAGGCCTTAGCTGCCAGCATTGCGCTGACGATGTACATTCCGATGTTGATGGATACCGGGGGAAATGCCGGCGGGCAGGCGTCTGCCACCATCATCCGTGGACTTTCTTTGAACGAAATTGATTATCATGATGTGCCTGCTATTATCTGGAAGGAATTGCGGGTAGCGCTTTTGATCGGTGTGACGCTGGCAGCGGCGAATTTTGCGAAAATGATGCTTTTTGACCATGTGGGTCTGGTTATTTCGCTGATTGTCTGCACTACTTTGATTGCAGGGGTCAGCGTGGCGAAACTGGTGGGATGCACGCTTCCCATTCTGGCAAAGCGCCTTGGTTTCGACCCGGCAGTGATGGCGAGCCCTTTTATCACCACGATTGTGGATGCGGTTTCTCTACTGATTTATTTTCAGATCGCCAGGATGGTGCTGCACATTTGACGGTGGTGCTGCACATTTGACGGTGGTGCTGCACATTTGACGGGCGAGGGAAAGAAGGCGCCAACTCAGGATAGAGATACACTTGAACGGAATTTTTATAGTTAAAGACATTTGGGTCTACGAAAAACGATACTTGGGTCTACATAAAAAGGCCGCCCACTCCAGATCGGAGGTGAGCGGTCTTTTTTGAATTCCGTGGGCTTTCATTCATGACGGCGTTCCATATTGTAGGGCGCGGCGGTTTGCGTAGCTTATTTCAGTTCCGGCCAGTAGCCCTTGTTCGCCACGATCATGTCGTCCAGGATCTCTTTTGCCACGGTCATGCTGGGCACAGTCTTGCTCAAGGTAAAGGCCTGGAGCACCTTCTCATAGCTGCCCTCGATGCAGCCCTCCACCAGCAATTTTTCAGCGTTCAGCTGCTGCATCATCAATCCCTGCTGGAAGAGGGGGATGGGATCTCTGGCGATGACTTCCGGTCCTTTCTTCCCGATGTATGCCGGCAGTTCCACCATGGCATCGGCCGGCATGTTGGGAATGGCACCCCGATTTTCCGTGATGACCAAAAACCGCGCTTTCGTGTCATTCTTCAGAGCGATGGCGAGATCCGCGATCCAGTCGCCATGACTGCCCGCATAGAACACAGACTCATCGATCTCCCCCGTGGCCAGGTAATGATCCACACCGTCGAAGAGATTTTTCTCTCTGGTTTCCATGACTTCATTGGCCCGTGTATGGTTCGGATCGGAGTGCTCCACGAATTCCTTTGCCTGCAGGTAATAATTCAGATAGGTGTTGGGCAGAGTTTCCGGGAAATTTTCCATGATTTCATAGACGCCTTTCCAGACGTAGTACCAGCTGCCCTTGGTGTGGCGATTCTGCTCCGTGCCGGAGCTTTTGGTCAGAGCCCCTTTGTCCTTCAGGTAGGAATCCGGGAGAAGGATTTTGTGTTCCTTGATGTATTCGCGCAGCTTGGGCAAAATCTCTTCGCCGTGATATTCGATGGATGTAAACCAGCCAAAATGATTCAATCCGTAATAATCGTAGACGATTTCTTTGGGATTCGGAATCTGCATGGCGGACGCCACCACATCGATGATGGCGATGGGCATATCGCAGATGTTGATGATCCGCGCATGGGGGCGCAGACGGCGGCAGGCTTCGGAGACAATGGAAGCCGGATTAGAGTAATTCAGGATCCAGTGATCCGGCAGAGCATACTTCTCTGCGTCATCGATGACCTTCATCATGGGGTAGATGGTGCGCATCCCGTAGGCCATACCCCCGCAGCCGCAGGTCTCCTGGCCCACACAGCCGTGGCGCAGAGGAATTTTCTCATCCTGTTCGCGCATGGCGTATTTTCCGACGCGCATCTGTGCAAAGATGAAGGAAGCGTCTGTGTAAGCGGTCTTCTCGTCAGTGGTGACTGTAAGTTTGATATCGCATTTCAGATCCTGGTGAAGAATCCAGTCCACTATCACGGCGACTTTGTCCTGACGCTCCTTATCGATATCAAAGAGGCGGATTTCATCCACTTCCAGTTCCGCTCTGCGCAGAGCAATGGATTTGACGATACCGGCGGTAAAGGTGCTTCCGCCACCCACAATTGTGATAATCATAGCTTTTTCCTTTCCTCATGCATAGGTTACAGATTCTTGAGCTGCTCTTCTACAGCCGCCTGAACCTCCGGCACTTTGAGTCCGTAGATAATCTGGATGTCGTTTCCTTTCTTCACGATGCCCATATGATTGGTCTTGTTGATCAGAGATTCGTCAAGCAGGGACGGATCTACCAGCGAGACCCGCAGCCGGGTGATGCAATTGTCCACTGTCGTGATGTTCGCCTTGCCGCCCAGCCCGTTGATGATATTCATAGCCAGTTCACTGTCGACTGCCTTCCCACTGGATGTCTGAGCGGCTGCGTCAGTTGCCTTGGCGGCGTCCGCACTGCTGGCAATCTCGCCGACGACTTCTGTGTCAGATTCCAATTCCCGTCCAGGTGTGTGGTAGTTGAACTTTTTGATAAAGAAGCTGAATACCACGAAGTAGACCAGAATTTCCACTGCGCCCAGCACGAACATCAGCGGCATGCGCACGGTCTTATCTGCATTGGCAAAATTGGTGATGAACGTCGCGATAAGGTTCCCGTTCCAGAGGGCGATGATGCCGAACAATTTCAACAGCGCCATGAAAATACCGGCGATGCAGGAGTGAATCAGATAGAGCAGCGGAGCCGCGAAGATGAACATAAAGTCGATGGGTTCGGTGATACCCGCCAGGCAGGTGGTAACTACCAGCGGAATGATGGTGGAAGCCGTCTTTTTCCGATTCTGCGTATAGGCGGTATAGATGAACGCCGCGCCGATGCCGATGTAGCCGAACATCTTGGTAAATCCGGTAGACATGTAGTAAATGCTGTCAGAGAAGGTCTCCACAGGCATATTCATTTCTGCCATCACGATCGGATAGGCACCGACGATGGTGGTATCACCCATCTGCAGAACACCGCCCAGCGAAGAGAACTGGAAGGGCGTGTAGACCAGATGATGCAGGCCGGTGGGCAGAAGGAAGCGCTCCAGGAAGCCATAGAGGAACAGGCCGAAAGCGCCGGTAGACTGGATCACACTGCCCAGTGCGCTGATCCATCCCTGGACGACGGGCCATACAAAGTTGGTGACCAGAGCGAAAGCCATGGCAACGAAAACCAGGCAGATAAAGGAGAAATTGGCTCCGGAGTAAAGCTGCAGAGCGCCTTTGAAGCGCTTCTGGTAGGTGCGATTAAATACAAATCCCACGATGCAGCCCAGGATGATGCCGCCAAACACACTCATATCCACACACTGAATGCCCAGGATGGTGGCCTGGCCGGTACCGACCAGTCCCAGCATGGGATCCGGCTCAGCCATCTTCCCGGTGAGCGTCAGCAGCGTATTGGAGCAAAACAGGTACATGAGATAGGTCATGAAACCGATGAGTCCTGCCCGGTGCTTTTCACTTTTTGCCAGAGCGGCGGGCAGACCGATGACAAAGATAACACCCAGGTGATTGATAATGCCCATCAGAGCATTGTAGAGCAATTGCCCGACTGCCTGAATCGGCGCCCACTTCAAAAAGGGCAGAAGGCCCGTTATGGTGCTGTTGGTGAGCAGTACGCCGAACACCAGCAAGATACCGGCGGCTGATACAAACATCAGCGGCTGTACCATGGCTTTTGAGAACGTTTCCAGAGAACTCATAATTTTTTTCTTCATGGCATTTATATCCTCCCTCTTCTCGTGTGTTCTCTTTTTCTTGTTCAGGTGATTACTTTTCCACCTTCATCACAGGCGAGAGTTTTTCCATCTTGCCTGTGGCCAGTAAGCGGATTTTGGAAAATTCACTGGAATTGGTCAGCACCACCGCTGTGGTGGTGGGGTAACCGGCAGCCTTGATCTTCGCCTGGTCAAAGCGAAGAAGTTCCTGGCCGCACTTGATTTTTTGGTCTTGTCTCACCAGGATCTGGAAGCCGTCTCCATGCATATCCACGGTATCCATACCCACATGGATCAAGATTTCCATGCCGTCATCGGACATCATTCCCAATGCGTGATTCGAATCCACCAGCGTGGTGACGGTGCCGTCTGCCGGCGCGTAAACCGTCTCCCCACTGGGGCGGATGCCGAAGCCGTCTCCCAGGATCCCCTCCGAAATAACGTTGTCCTCGATCTCCTTTAATGGAATGACTTCCCCTTCCACAGGGAGATAAAGGGTGTTCTTCTCCGTATGGACGATGTTTGTATCGTCTTTTTTGCGGAGTTTGTCAAAAAGTCCCATCTTTGTCTTTTTCCTCCTTTCTGATGTATGCCGGACTCTTTTTGTGAAAAATTTTAATGATATCAGGGTTATTTCGATATCGAAATAACCCTGATATCATTAAACTACGTGACTACAGTTGGCGTTTTCCACGATGCGAAAGATTCCTGCGCAATATCACTTTTCGACGGTGAGGTGAGTGTCTTGATGAGGATAGCATTCTACCCCCCCCCGGTCAATATTTTTTGGACTTTTTTTGGAGATTTTTTGTTGATGTGGTTAGTGTTTATGAAAATGAAAATTCGGCATAGACTTTTTCGCTGGTCTCTCGATTCTGGAATTCCGGCGTAACATATTCCATTTCTTTTGTGCCTTACCAGCAGATACATCAACGGTTTGAGGAGTATTCGTCCAGTCGGTCCCTACTGTCTGGGATCCTGATAGTCCATTTTTTCCTTTTCTCCTTTTTGTGGTACATTACACGTGCAGCAACTTCCTATGAATGGCATGTAGAAGGAGGACAAGTCGCAGTGGGAAGGGACCATCTACTAT
>CAZROZ010000109.1:0-6343 GCA_964601745.1 uncultured Lachnospiraceae bacterium
TCTTTTGAAGGCTTTGTATAGTCTTCGATAATTTATTATCCCGACTTTTCTCGCTAAAGGTCTGATGAGCACTGTATTCTGAAGAAAAGTCGGGATAACTGAAAAGCCGGGGTAAGTGGTGGGGGAGGTCGGATGACCAACTAATGGCTAGCCACCTACCCGATTGTATCCTTAGCTCAGTTGCGGGAAGAGGATTTGTCATACGTTCGTTTCTTTTATTTCGCTGGGGTCGGGGTCTGCTGCAGGATTGCCATGAATTCGTCTCCGGTGATGGTCTCATGCTCATAGAGGTATTGGGCCAGTTCTTCCAGCTTCTCCCGATTCTCTTTCAGAATGCTCAGGGCTTTCTCGTGCTGTTTCTTCACAATCTCCACCACTTCTTTATCAATCTGCGCCTGTGTCTCTGCCGCGCAGGCAAGGGAGGTGTCTCCGCCCAGATACTGGTTATTCAAGGTTTCCATGGCGACCATGTCGAAATCGCTGCTCATGCCATAGCGCGTGATCATCGACCGTGCCAGTTTCGTCGCCTGCTCGATGTCATTGGAGGCACCGGTTGTCACAGAATGGAAGACGAGCTCTTCTGCCGCGCGGCCTCCGGTATAGGTAGCGATGCGGTTTTCTATCTCTTCCTTGCTCATCAGATAGTGATTGCCTTCCTCCACCTGCATGGTGTATCCCAGCGCTCCAGAGGTGCGGGGAATGATGGTGATCTTCTGCACAGGCGCGGAATTGGTCTGCTTGGCAGCCACCAGGGCATGACCGATCTCATGATAGGAGACGATGCGTTTCTCCTGGTCAGTCAGGATCGCGTTCTTCTTTTGATAGCCGGCGATTACCACCTCAATGCTTTCCTCCAGATCCGCCTGCGTCGCGAATTTCCTCCCGTCCCGCACAGCGCGAAGGGCAGCCTCGTTGACGATATTGGCGAGTTCCGCGCCGGAGGCACCGGACGCCATGCGAGCCACTTTGAGATAATCCACGTTGTCAGCCACTTTTATTTTCTTGGCATGAACTTTCAGGATCGCCTCTCTGCCCTTCAGATCGGGGAGTTCCACAGGTACCCGCCGGTCAAAGCGTCCCGGCCTGGTCAGAGCTGGATCCAGCGCTTCCGGACGATTGGTCGCGGCCAGGATGATCACGCCGTTATTTCCCTCAAATCCATCCATCTCTGTGAGCAGCTGGTTCAGCGTCTGCTCTCTCTCATCGTTGCCGCCCATCTCTCCGCTGATTCGCTTCTGACCGATGGCGTCAATCTCGTCGATAAAGACGATACAGGGCGCTTTTTCTTTGGCTTGTGTAAACAAATCCCGTACCTTGGAGGCACCCATGCCTACGAACATTTCGACGAATTCCGAGCCGGACATGGAGAAGAAGGGGACATCCGCCTCACCGGCTACTGCCTTGGCGAGCATGGTTTTTCCTGTTCCGGGAGGGCCGACCAGGAGCACGCCTTTGGGCATGGAAGCGCCGATTTCTTTGTATTTTCCAGGATCATGCAGATAATCCACGATTTCCTGCAGATTTTCCTCCGCCTCATCGACCCCCTCCACATCAGAGAAGCGAATGCCGTCTGAGGATTTCACATAGACTTTGGCGTTGCTCTTTCCCATGTTGAACATCATGGAATTGGGGCCGCCCGCCTTGTCCATCAATTTCTTGGACAGGAATTGTCCGAGCAGGATGAAAATCACCATCGGAAGAATCCAGGTCAGCAGAATGCTGAGCAGGGGAGACATCTGATCGATGATTTCCGCGGAGAACGTCGCGCCGGAAGCGTGCAGACGATTCACCAGTTCCGGGTCATCCACCAGTCCCGTTTTGTAGACCTGGGTACCCTCCTTGTCTGTAAATAAAATCTGATTGCTCTGGATCTCCACCTCGCCGATCTCTTTATTTTCGGTCATCGTCATGAAAGTGCCATAGTCCACCTCCTTGATCTGGCGTTTCGCGAACCATGGCATCATGATAAGGTTGAACAGCATCACCACCAGCATGGCAATAGCATAATAGAACAGCAGTGGCTTTTTGGGCTTTTTTACTTCATTCATGGCACTTCTTTTTCTCCTTTCTCTTCTGTGTGGTGAGTGCGCCGCTCGGCACAAAATACACGCTGTGTTGTCTACAAGTTGGTTCCCATGCTGTCTAATGATACAGCTTTGTCTGAACAGGATACCTATTTGCTTAAGACAATGCATTATAGCATAGAAATTTGTCTGTGGGGAAATTTTCTGCGCGGGATAGGACTTAAGTACAGAAAAATTTTCGCAAGCATATGAAATGCAGGGAAAATTCCCGTCGGCATATGAAATACAGGAAAAATTCCAGTCGGCATATGAAATACGGGAAAAGCTCCCGTCAGCATATGAAAAAGAGGCTCAGACAGAAAGCCCCGAGCCTCTTTACTACCAAAGATTTGTTACCAAAGATTTGTTAGTACATCCGTTCCTACTCCACGATAATCCGCACCCGATCCAGGTTTAAAACCCGGCGGAAGAGGTCGTCTGTCCTGCCTTCCCTGTGGGTGGATACCCGGGCAGCCGCGAAGTAAGTGCCAGGTCTGTCATATCTCCAGGTGAGTTCGCTGACCGCGCCTTTGTCGGTGGCGGTGAAGGTGCCGGGCACATCGAAGACAGGGGTCGTGGCGGGAATACCCCAGTCATTGTGAAAGTCGTAATCAATGGCCACTACAAGTCCCGCGTTTTCAGGAAGAATCACTTCCGCGCGGAGGGTGAACTGTTCGCCGACCTTCACGTGAAGACATTTTTCTCCGTCTGCCGTCAGCGTGATACCGGCCTGCATCCCATTGCGCTTTGCCGGGTCCGGGTCCACGATAATTTGATTTTCAACGCATTCATAATTGGTGGTCTGCAGGGGCTCTTTTCCCTTCATTACCCAGTCGGAGACATCCAGGAGCGCCTGGTAGAGTCCTCCCAGGTAATTGACCACCATGGAATTTCCCATGGCAGTGTTGTCGCCGTGCATACAGCGCTCAAAGAAATAGGTGCGCATGTCGTCCAATTTCCCTTTTTCCCGCACTTTCTCCCGGTACCAGTCGGCGCACCAGGGGCAGGTGGATTCGTCCGTCAATGCCTGAAGCTGCAGCACTTTGCCTTGGATTTCCCCGTCCTGCACGGTGCCGGTACCGGTGAAGCCGTAGCCCATGAAGGGGCGCTGCGGCGTTTTCGGAGTGCCGTCCGGATTGCGGAATTGATCCCAGGCGTGAAAGCTCAAATCATCCGGGACTTGGTGACGATAATAGGATTGAACGGATACAAAGTCAGAATTGTCCAGCAGGACTTCATCGCCGGGGGTCAGCAATTTCACCGTTTCCACATTGCTGTCGGCACCAAAAGCAGCTCCAAAGGTGAGGAGACTGTGTCCCGTGTCCGGTTCCGGGGCGAGAGAATCCAAGAGCAGAGTCCTGTCCGCCGCCCTTGAGCCGGGAAAAGTGATCTTGGTGCCTTCCAGATATGGATCTTCTTTGTCCGGGACGGCATCGATTTCCAGCCAGGCGCCGCCGGAAGCGGAGAGCTGTTTCTTCCAGGCGTCATCCACCCCGTTGCCGCCGGTGGGAAGGCTGCCGTTTTCTTCTTGCTCATCAAAGATACCCCAAGATACCACATGGGCACGCAGCACGAAGCGGTCCTTTGCCGCTCCGGAAGCGGGGTCAGAGCCCTCAAATCCGGGGAGGGTCCAGAACTCCTCAAAATAGGAGGAATCCGCATTCCGAATGGAGGGGACAAGGACGGGGAGGGAACCGGGATCTAAGTGCCCTGCCGCCTCCGGATACCAGGCAAGAGGCGGAAATCCCATCTTGGTGAGTTCCCGCAGCATGGAAGATTCCTCCTCGTTTAAACCCGCGTCCATCTGCCCACAACCGCCGGCGTCAATATTGTCCAGGATTTTTCCAAACGCGTGGCGGAGCACCCGCTCTCCCTGGACATGCATGGTGATGGTATTGGGCAGAGAAGCAGGGGAGCCGATGACATAGGGCACAGCGGCCTCCCAGGCATCGGTATTTTCGATACACGCCATGGCTTTATAACCGCCTCCGCTGCCGCCGTAAACGACACCCGTCGGGCGCTGATCGGTGTCATAGATGCGCATCGCGATTTTGCGGGAATATTCCGCCACCGCAGCGCTGGCCTTCCAGACGCGTTGAGGGTCCGGAGATTCACCGAACTGATGTGCCGATCCCATGTTGCTCTCGATGAAGTAAGCGCCGTTGATCAGCGCGAAGGCGATGTGGTCATTCTGCCCGCTGCGGGAGAAGGAGGCCATCTCTTCGTCCGGACCGGGGAAGGGACTCAAATAATGAAAAAAGCGACCTGTGTATTGGTCCTTTTCTGGAAAACAGAGGGAAAATTTTACCGACTTTCCGGGAAAACCGCCATGCATGTAGCGAAAGGAAATGGTACCGCCATTGGGATTCTCCCTGGTGCGCATCTCGTCAACGTCCACATAGGCGTCCTGATAGTCTGGGTCTGACAGTGCGTGATAAATTTCTTTTGCCATGAAAATACCTCCATTTCATCTCTGGCTTAATGGGAGCGTCCACTTTTTTGCCAATTTGCCGGTCTGATGCAATCGATGGAGGCATTATACTTCCTTTTAAAAAGGGAAGGCAAGTGTGCGAAGGCAGAGCGTCGGAAATCTGGTAATATGTGTCGGGTTTTTTATAGCGTTTTATCGATTCCAATGTCAAAATGACAGGCATCAGATCATTTTCAATGAGGAGGGCGCAGGAATTTTCAGAGATCCATAGTCGACGACAGGAAGCATCTCATTGTGGTTTTTAATGATGAATTCATTGAAAATCAAAATGAACTTAATGATGCCGCTCACGATAGACGCGAAAGATGTCGGAAAAGAGATGTCGGAAAAGATCTTGAAAGAAATGTCCTGTGCGAGTGTAAAGAGATGAATCTATTTGATCCTGACAGCAAGTTCTCCCAAATTATGGGAACTGTATTTGACTATTTGAAGCTGGGATTTCTGGCGGTGTTGACCTGCATCCCGATCCTCACTGCCGGTGCTGGCATCACTGCTGCGATGAGTGTGGGCATGGGGATTGCCAGACAGGAGGCCCCCTGTATCTGGAAACCGTTCTGGGCGTCTTTTCGGCAGAATTTCAAGCAGTCTGTGCCCTTGACCTTGCTCTGTGTTTTGACGTATGCCCTTTTGGCCATGGATTTTCAATATGTGATGACGCAGGAGAGCACGCTCCTGATTCGCGTCAACCGCGCCGGTATTTTCATCGCGGCTGCCCTGGGGAGTATGATTTTCCTCTACTTTTTCCCGATTCTTGCCCGGTATCACCTGACCAATTGGCAGATTATACGAAATTCTGTCGTTTACGCCATCCTCAATTTCCCCAAGAATCTGCTGGCCATCGGTATTTTGATCGTCGGTGTTTTAATGATGAATTTTATCATTTCACTGCTTCCTGTTTTTGTGCTGGGGATTCCATCGCTGATGATTTTTTATATGTCAAATGTGTGCGCGAAAAGTTTCGGAAAGATGGAAGCGAGACAGAGAGAAGAGAGCAGCGGGAGTGAACGGGCGGAAGCGGAAGGAGAGGAAGTGATACAGTGAATCGAGATTACAATCCCAAGTATGACCCCGCGTTTCAGAGACCGGTCATTGAAATCGACGAGTGGAGGGAACAGTTTCTACCGGACGGCACCCGGCTGCCTTATCGGTATATGTGCGGCACATTCTCCGGGACGAAGGTGCAGTTCTCTTTGCTCTTTCCGGAACGGGAGAGTTATCTGAAGCGATTTCACCAGTGTCTGACTCCGGATTTGAAGCAGGAGCCGGGCACTGTCGGCACTGAGGCAGCGCTGGCTCTGAAAAACGGCGCTTATTATGTGGAGAGCGCTGGGACCGGGGAGATGCCTTGGAGAGCCTGTGCTGCTGTGGCGGAATTCGCCAGGAAAAAAGCCCGGGAGATCTATGGGCCGGTTCGCTCTTACGGTTATGTCTACGGGGAGGAGGGAAGTGCCTCCAAGACGCTTGCCTGTATTGAGAATGCGTCTGCCTGGGACGGCGCCGCTCTTGTGATGTCGGAGACACAGACGATCCTCTATGACGCGGCGGACGGATCTCACTTTGTCCTGACGGAGGAGGTGCGGGGACTTCCCCACGCGCTGTCTGCTCTGGAAAATTGGGTGGAACGGGGCGTCTGCCCGGCATGATTTTCGTGAGAGATATGCGACTGCCAAGCGTTTTTGTCCCGATCTTTATCCGTCGGATTTTTTGTATTTTCCATCGGATTTACAGGGATACATTTTAACAGGAAAGAGTATAGTAGGACTCACAAAGAGAAGATGTGGGGCATGGG
>CAZROZ010000110.1:0-6341 GCA_964601745.1 uncultured Lachnospiraceae bacterium
CACCGGATCCGCGCCGCTTTGAATGGGAAGATCCAGATAATGGCAAATTTTCTCCTCCTTTGCCATCACATCGATCAGCTCCTTGGTGATTTCCTCTGGGTAAGCATACAAAATCCGGATCCAGCGAAACTCTGGTATCTGACAGAGTGCGGATAACAGTTCTGGGAGCCGTTTCTCCCCATAGAGATCCAGCCCGTAGGAAGTGGTCTCCTGGGCTACCAGAATCAATTCCCGGACACCCCGTGTCGCCAGATCCCTGGCATCCGCCAGCAATCGCTCCATGGGTACACTCCGATAACGTCCTCGCACCGTGGGAATGACACAGTAGGTACAGTGTTTATCGCAGCCTTCCGCAATCTTCAGGTAAGCGGTATGACCGGTTGAGAGCGCTCGTCCCGCCTCCGGCAAAGGCAAGCGGTCCACATCGGCAAAGCAGTCTTCCTTTTTCCCTCGCAGCGTCTCATCCAGGACCGGGACAATCTTATCGAATGCAGTAGTCCCCACCAGTGCGTCTACTTCCGGAATTTCCTCGTGAATTTCCTTCGCGTAACGCTGCGCCAGGCAACCCGCCGCGATCAGAGCGCGGCAGACTCCATTTCCCGGTTTCTTGTACTCTGCCAATTCAAGCAATGTCTCTATGCTCTCTTCCTTTGCTTCCTGAATGAAGCAGCACGTATTGACAATGATAGCATCCGCCTCTGCGGGTTCTTCCGTCAGAATATAACCTTTCTCGTAACACAGCGCTACCATCTGCTCGCTGTCCACTAGATTCTTATCACAGCCAAGAGACCTGAAATATACCTTCCTCGGCGGATTCTTTTCCTGCATGGTTCTCCTCCCTCACGCTGTGTGCCAGACCTTCCTATCCCATATTACTGGGATTTCCGCAGTCCGGCTCATCATAGCAGTTTTTCTTGTCAATTACAACTATTGTGTTATAATGAAATTTGAATTGTGCAGTTTCAAAAGTACGTGCGGCAATTCAAGCCATTTAGCAGCTGTCATTTGTGGCATTTTTCACTCGCGCCATTGATTGGCGCGTCAATGATTGAAAAGGATGTGAACTTCTATGCATGGAAAACGCAAAATAAAATTCATTCTTATCTTGGTTGTACTCGTCATCGCGGCAGTGTATTACTATATTGAACTGCCTGCCATTAACCTGCACGAGCTGGGCCTGTGGAAATTCCTGATTGTCGTCTTTTTGGTGGGCGCTGTGGTCTGTATCTTCTTCGGCCCGGACAAGGGAAAATTTCAGCCTGGCATGAGATTCAAAGAATTCATCCGTTCCGCGAAATTGACCTCTCTCTCTGTGGCAGCAGCCCTGACACTGGCGCTTATCTGCCTGGTCGGCTCCATTCTCTCCTCTCCCATTATCAATGCCAGGCGTTATCAGAAGCTGATCACGCCGGAGACCAGGGATTTTTCGGAGGATGTCAAGGAGATCTCCTATGACGAGATTCCGCTGCTGGATAGGGATTCCGCTGCTCTCCTGGGCAATCGGGAAATGGGAACCATGGTGGAATATGTATCCCAATTTGAGGTGAGCACCGGCTACACGCAGATCAATTACCACGGGGTTCCCACCCGGGTCAGTCCGCTGGTCTATGGAAATATTTTCAAATGGCTGACCAACCGGTCGAAAGGAATTCCAGCCTACATCCGCATCAATATGGCGTCTCAGGACGTGGAATGTGTGAAATTGTCAGAAGGCATGCGCTACAGTGACAATGAACATTTCAGCCGCAATATTTACCGGCATCTGCGCTTCCACTATCCCACCTATCTATTTGAGGATGTCCATTTTGAGATCGACGAGGACGGAGTTCCCTACTGGGTCTGCCCGGTGAAGAGTTATTCCATCGGTCTATTCGGCGGTGAGGTCATCAAGGCTGTGGTGCTGTGCAACGCCGTCACCGGAGAGTTGTCGGAATATCCGATTGATCAGGTTCCCACTTGGATTGACCGGGCTTATCCCGCGGATCTGCTGATCTCCTATTACGATTATTATGGCACGTTAAAGCACGGCTACTGGAACACTCTCTTCAGCGCTAGGGACTGTCTGCGCACTACGGATGGATACAATTACATTGCCCTGAATGATGACGTTTGGGTCTACACCGGCGTCACCAGTGTGGGGAGCGACGAATCCAACGTAGGGTTCGTCCTGATGAATCAGCGGACGTCGGAGACTCGTTATTACGAGATTCCCGGTGCCGAGGAATATTCCGCCATGGCTTCCGCGCAAGGGCAGGTGCAACATCTGGGCTATGTCGCCACATTCCCGCTGCTGTTAAATATCGCCAATGAGCCCACTTATTTTATCTCCTTGAAGGACGCTGCGGGTCTGGTGAAAAAATATGCCATGGTGAATATCGGCCGGTACAGCATCGTTGCCATCGGAGATTCGGTGGCGGAATGTGAGAAATCTTACATCTCTCTGATGCGGCAGAATCAGATCAATATCTCTACGGATCCCACCACGGATCTCTCACTCACGGATACCATTCATCAGATCGTGCCGGTGGTGACGGAGGGCTCTACCAAATTCTACCTGGTCCTGGATCACAATCCGGACATTTTCCAGGCGGATCCCGTATCCGTACTGGATATTGTCCGCTTCCGGGAGGGTGACGCGGTGACCATCACCTATCAGGAAGGAGAGGAATTTAATATTATCTCTTCCATCACGAAACAATAGACTATCGCGCACTCTTGTGCCTGTCACAATCTATTCCCTGATTCGAGTCAGGTACCGCCTCAAAAGGAACAATCGAGTAGGAGAGATTCTTTTTTCCCCCCTGCTCGCAGCGGTCAGCATGCTGTGGCGCCGCGCTTCAGAGCTTAAAGTTCTTTTGCGAGTCTATCTGTACAAACCCCCATGCCCCACATATGGGACAACACCATAAATGAAAGCTGCCTGCAGGAGGAGCCCCCTCTTGCCGACAGCTTTTCTTTTTCCTATTGATTCTTTTTCGTATTGATATTTTGTTTATTTGATTCTCTTGTCGCTTCGATGAGTTGACCTATGCAGTCACGTCTCTCCTTGTGACCTGCCCCTCTACTCACATCAACCCATTCTGCATTTTCGCACTCTGCAGGCAGTTGACCATCAGCATTGCAATGGTCATGGGGCCAACGCCGCCCGGCACCGGCGTGATCGCGGACGCGATAGGCTCCACCGAAGCAAAATCCACATCCCCGTGAAGTTTGCCAGCCTCGTCCCGGTGAATTCCCACGTCGATGACGACTGCGCCCTCTTTCACATAATCCGCCGTAATCATTTCCCGTTTTCCCACAGCGGCAATGAGGATATCCGCCCGCTTTGCCACCTCCGGGAGATTCTGCGTCTTCGAATGGCACACCGTCACTGTCCCATTCTCCCTCAGCAGCAGCATCGCCATGGGCTTCCCCACGATATTGCTGCGGCCGATGACCACACATTCTTTTCCGGCAATAGAGATATCCGACCGCTTTAAGAGCTGAATGATTCCGGCCGGCGTGCAGGAAACAAATCCCGGCTGCCCGATACTGAGTGCGCCGACACTCCTGGGATGAAAACCGTCCACATCTTTCCTGGGGTCAATCGCGTCGATCACCGCATCCGCATTCATGTGACGCGGCAGAGGGAGCTGCACCAGGATCCCGTTCACATCGTCACGGCTGTTGCACTCCTGTACCACCGCCAGCAATTCTTCCTGAGAAGCACTCTCCGGCAGCGAATAGGAGAGCGAATGAATGCCCAGGTTGGCGCACGCCTGTTTCTTATTGCGCACATATACGCTGGAAGCGGGGTCATCTCCCACCTGAATCACAGCCAGTGTCACAGAGATCCCTTGAGATTTCAGCGCTGCCACTTCCTCTTTCACTTCCTCTTTGACTTGCGCCGCGATGGCTTTCCCGTCAATGATTTTTGCCATAAAAATCTCCTTTCTATCTTTTATAAACCACAAAAGCAGGCCCACCTGCCAGGACGCACCTATCCTCTGCTGAGAATCAAGCAAAAGGCACCGCAGTTTACCTTTTTTAGGCAGCTAAATGGCATCCTTCTCCTCAATCTCCATTTTCGTTGATCCCGGTTTCTGTCTCCGGCTCGTCCCCGAAGACGAACCCATGGAGTGCCTCGATATTCTTGTCAAAATCCAGAACCAGGGAATCTCCCACACCCGGCACAATCTGGGTGTCAAAAGCGCCTCCCACCGGGAAATTCTTGGTCTCCAGGGTCCGGGGGCGGTCCTTTACCACTGTTAGCAGCAGGTATGTGATCTGATTTTTGTCCAAATCCGTCGTGACGAGACGCATCATTTTGGGAAGCAGCAGCATGAGCTCCACAATATTCTTATCTTTATAAGCTTCAAAGAGGGCATTCAACACGTTCCGCTGCCGCTCGGTTCTCCCCCAGTCATCCGTAGTTCCCTTTGCCGTGGGCGCCTTGCGGATTCTGGAATATCCCAGTGCCTGATTCCCGTTTAAGACCTGGGTCCCCGCCTTTACATTGCGATACTTTTTCTTGGAGATATAGTTGGTCGTATTTAAATACTCTGCCTCTTCCTCTCCCAGCGTGATGGTGACACCGCCCAGAGCATCAATAATCGTCTCGAACCCATCATAATCCACTTTCGCATATCCGTCCAGCTGAATGTTGAAATTTTCCTCCACGGTCTTCATCATCAGTGTCATGCCGCCAAGGGTATATGCCACATTGATCTTATTGTCTTTATAGGAATTTCCCTCATAATCCGGGATCTGCACATAGCTGTCCCGCATGATGGAAGAAAGCCGAATCGCATGGTCATTCTCATTCATGGTGAGAATCATGATGGCGTCTGTCCGCCCCCGCTCATCGTGTTCATAATTTTCTTCTCCCACCAAGAGGAAATTGTGTACTCCTTCCTCGTGGCGATAGATCGTCTCCTGATTCCATTTCACGCTGTCCGGATCAAATTCCGCCAGCGGATCCACTGTGGTGAGAGGAACAGGCTCTGAAATAGCGTGATCCTTTCCATTGGCATAAGAAACCTGAGATAAAACATAGTGATAATAGAAGAACCCGCTTCCCGCGACAATGGTCAATAATACGGCCAGCACCAGCAGCAC
This sequence comes from uncultured Lachnospiraceae bacterium, assembly GCA_964601745.1. GTDB lineage: Bacteria > Bacillota > Clostridia > Lachnospirales > Lachnospiraceae > CAZROZ01. The sequence continues at coordinate 5,098 of CAZROZ010000110.1, forward strand.
TTTCACGCCAGCGCTGTACCCTTTCCTCTCTGTTTGTGCCCTCTTCCGATTTTTAAAATCCTCCTGATCTGAGAAATCTGGATCGATGTCTTCCTCATAGAATTCGTCTATGTCGTCTTCTGCGCCATACTGTTGACTGACCTGATAGCGGCGATCGTGATTCAAATCCCTTCGCTGATAGGGGAGCTCATTGTCCCGTCTTCTGTCCGCCCTGTCACTGTACGAAGAGCTGAAATTTCGATAGGAATCCCTCCGATCTGTTAAATCCCATTTGGCATCTTCCCGCAATTCAGGATAGACCCGGCGAGCCCGCTCCGGCCAAGATTCTCCTCTCTCCTCGTTTCGCCCGGAATAATTCCGGTAATCCGGAATTTGACTGGTGAAGGTGCGATATTCTGACGCATGCCCGGGGTTTCTATAATCCCTGGGCTCCGCTGAATAGCGAGTGCTGCCTTGTCCGGTGGAATTTCGGTAATCACCAGTCTGCCTGGCAGAGTTTCGATAATCACTTGTCTGTCTGGTAGAATTTCGATAATCGTTGGTCTGTCTCGCAGTATTCCGATAATCACCGGTTTGTCTCGTGGTAGTTCGATAATCGCCAGCCTGCCTCGCGGTATTCCGGTAATCACCGGTCTGTCTCGCAGTATTCCGATAATCAGGATTTTGTCTGTCCCGATATCGAAAATCCGCATTCATCCCCGAGGAAATTCCGGAGGCATTCTCTCTTCGAAAAGAATTTCTCTCCTCCTGTCGATAGGAACGATCCCTGCCAACGTTCTCCCGAAAAGAGGCCGTGTCCCGGCGGTAAAATTCCTTTCTCTCATTCTGGCGCAGGGCATCCCTGAAAGAAGGATCCACGCGGCGATTGGGATCTTCCCCGTACCCCCTGGCAGTTCTATTCTCCCGATAAGATGAATCTGTATTTTGAAGGAAGCGGGGGATTCTGATCTGATAACCCTCCTGTCTTGCCTGATCGGGCTTTTTTTGATCAGATCGCCTGTCCTGAAATTCCTGGTTATCCATAATATAAGTCCTCTCTCGAAGGGGATTTTCTTGTCCAAAGTGTGGAAGGGATTATAACACAGCTGTAGAAAACTTTCACCCATTTTTACAAAATTTTAATTTTTTCTTCCTTTTTTACTCTGTTGCGTCTATAATTGAGAAAATCAACGCGGGTCGGGAAGATGCTCCCACCGCCAAACGAGGAAAGGCAGGTTATTATTATGGAAATGACGTTGCGCTGG
>CAZROZ010000111.1:0-5490 GCA_964601745.1 uncultured Lachnospiraceae bacterium
AGCGCATCATCCCGCCGCCCGTCGTATCCCTTCCCGCAAATCCTCACCGTGGAGAGATCACAGAAAATCAGAAGCGCGGCACAGGACCACTTCGCATATTCCAAGAAAGTATACGAGAAACCCTCATTTGTGTCAATAGGGAATCAAAAATTCAAAATTGTGTCTGAAATAGCAACAATTCCTATTGGCAGGCGGGTTTCCATGAAATTTAAGGATACGATTTCCTTGCTTTTTTGGTAGATTTTACCAAAAATGAGAGCCATTTTTTGTGAAATATGACGTTGAAAATCAAATTGAATCACCGGGCGGACTGCGCTATAATACGCCGCAGGAGGTCACTTCTAAGGATACAGACGGTGACAAATTTTTATCACGCAGCCCAGAAGGAGGTGGGGAGAAAATCGATTCCTTGTTATTCGGGAAATACCGCGTTTTGCGGATATTGGGTCAGGGCGGCAGCGGCAAAGTCTACTTGGTGAGACATGAGACGCTGGATGCGCTGCGGGCTGTTAAGGTCATTTCTAAGGATCACATATATCAATCCCAGTTTTTGAGCGAGGTACGTTTTTTGCGTGATCTGCGGCATCCGAGCATTCCCGTCATCTACGATATCGAGGAGGACGAGAAGAACGTTTACATTGTGGAGGAGTATATGGAAGGGGAGACCCTCTCTGCCTTTCGGCAGAGGCAGGGGACGCTTTCCCAGGATCAGGTCGTGGAGATTTTGCTCTCCTTAAGTGAGGTTCTTTGCTATTTGCACGAGAGGGAGAATCCCGTGCTTTACCTGGACCTAAAACCTGACAATGTATTGATCTGCAATGGGATGCTGCGATTGGTCGACTTTGGCTCCGCCTGCCTTCAAAAGGGTGAGACGAGGCACTATTCTACCGGCACTTCGGGGTATTATGCTCCGGAGCAGGCTCTTTATCCTGTGCACGATGTGCGCAGCGATATCTTTGGGTTCGGTTCTTTGATTCCTTTTCTGGCTGGACGCGCGATGAGCCCTGGACTGGAACGAATCTGGGAAGGCTGCTGTCAGCGGGAGCCAGAGCGACGCTTTTCTTCCATGCGTCAGGTGCAACATGCGTTAGCGGCGCTGCGTCCAAAGGAGGGAGACTTTCTGTCAATCGCGATTGCCGGGACCGGAAGAGGCCTTGGTGTCACCCATTTTGCGATTTCTATGGCTGTCTGCCTGAATCGACGGGGACTGAAGACGCTATATCGGGAAGAAGATATGGGAACAGTTTTTGCCTCCATCAAATGCAGGTATGAGGTAACGAATGAACTTACAGGCCTTTATCGATTTCGAGGATGCTACTTTGCCCAGGCGGGGTTTGCCCAGAGATCGGCGGCTTCCAAGGGGAAAGCAGAATTCAGCTGTGAGATTTTGGATTTGGGCGTATTGACCAGGGAGAAGAAGGAGCAGTTTGTAAACGCGGACTGCCCCGTTCTTCTGCCGGGACTTCGGGAATGGCAGAGAAGGGAGACAGAGGAGGTTTTGCGTCTACTCTGGGATGCTGAGCAGGTGTGTTTTGCCATCCCCTGCGGGGAGAAAAAGAACTTCCTCACTGTGGACACGCATTTTTCTACTGGACAGAAAATTGAGATACCGGTGCAGACTGATCCGTTTGAGCGGTATAGTGAGCGGGACGAAGCGCTGCTGTGCAGTTTTGCAGAGGGACGAGTGCCCAAGAAGCAGCCGTTCTGGGTCAGAAAAGCAAACCGGAAGGGAGATCAATGAGAACGAATCTATTATCCAGGCAGGGAATGCGCCGAAAAAGAGGGGGCAGAGGTGCGCTTACCATCGGTGTGATGGGTTCTAGTCACGGAGTCGGCACCACTCATACTGCTTGTATGCTGGCAGATTTTCTGGCGAGAGAGACCGGAGAGCAGACCGTGCTGGCGGAGTGCAATTCCAGCGGTGCGCTGACGCGGCTCTGCAACGCATTGGAGCCTGGCTCTTTTTTGCAGCGGGAGTATGGACGAGAGGAACCGATTCGACTTACGAACAAGATTGCTCTGATGCCTGATCTTGAGAGGAGCAGAATCCCGGTTTTGCTGAATGAGGGATATTCTAATATGGTCTTTGACTTTGGCTGTGAGTGGGATCAACTGGCGGATGAATTAATGCGATGTAACCGCAAGGTGATTTTGGCGAGTCTGCGGGAGTGGGAATTGGATCGGACCAGGCAGTTTCTACAGGTCATTGAACCGACGAAAGGTCGAGAGGAATGGCTTTATCTGGCTGTATTTGGATCTGATTCCAGTCACACCGGGTTTTATATGACCCAGTGGGAGCCCAGGTTGTTCGTTTGTCCTGAAAAAATGGCACGTTTGTTTGAAACTTTGCTTTGAAAGGAGAATAGAATGTTAGGGATGAGGAGAAGACAGATAATCCTGGCAGTTTTGGCTGGACTTCTGCTTGGTTTCCTGGGTTCTTCTGGTGTTTCTTATCTGATCAGACTGAGACAGCAGCAGAGGGAACCGGCTCTGATTGAACGGTCTGTTTCTGTGCTGGGACAGCCGGTCAAGGAGGGCGAGGTGATCAAAAAGGAAATGATGGTGTCCTGCAATATCTGGACGGAACCAGATACGGCGACGGTGTTTCCGACGGGGAAGGACATTTTAGGCAAGTGCGCCAGAATTGATCTGCCGAGAGGAACGGTTGTGCTTTCTCAGATGGTGAGGGAGGCAGTTCCAATTCCGGATGATCTTCGACTTCATCGCTGTGATTTCATTGAACTGAATGAAAAGATTCAGACAGGTGCGCTGGTGGATGTGCGGATCCGATTTGCCTCAGGGGCGGATTATATTGTTTTGACAGGGAAGAAGGTGCAGGACCGAACCAGCGGAGATGTCTCTGTGGGCACTTCAGATGCCATATGGTTCTCTCTGGATGAGGAGGAACTGCTGCGGCTTTCCAGTGCGCAGGTGGATATGAGTCAGTTTGAGGATTGTCGGCTTTATGCCGTTTTATACGAGGATGACATTCAATCCAGGGCGCAGATCAATTATCCAGTCAATGAGACAGTCGCCGCGCTCTTAAGGACGGATCCCAATGTGGGAGAGGAGGAGATACCGGACTCAGGAGGAGAGCGTGCTTCTTTGGAGCAGGAGGAGACTGTTCTGCACAGTCTAGAAGATCCAGGTGACGACGCTCCGCTGGAAGAGACAACCTCTCCGGTTCCTGAGAGTGAAACAGAACCGGGAGAAGACGCTCCGCTGCCTTATTTCGATTGAGATTTTCATTTGTGTGCGCCTGCATCGGCTGCGCTGGACCTGAGGGGCTCAATCATTCTACGGTTTCCTCTTGTGTATCATATCCTTTAAACCAACAAAACCAGATGCAAAAAGCACAGTGAAATTCCTCTTTTTTTCTGCTTTTCTCCTGCAGTCTCTTCTTTCTCTATGTCTGGGAGATGAAAAAGCGGGATGAATCGCAGAAGATATGCTGTATGCCTCAAATTTTCCAAGCGAAAATTCAACAAACTGGTTATTTAACCAGAAAGAAAGGGTTGTGCGATGCCGGGCGCCAGCTGCCTGTCTGTCCACAGCTCTTTCTTTTTTACGTTTTCCAGTTGCTTGTAAGGAAAGTTGTTTGAAGGAACCGTTTCCGCGCTGACCTATCGCTCAGGACGTGCCCGGATATGGTCCACTTTTTCTGGAGGAGAAAGACAGTTTCCAAAAAGTGGAGGATGTCAGACAAGAAAAAGGGAAAAAACAGAAAAAACAGGGGAAAACACGTAAAAATTATGCCGAAAGTGGGGGAAACTTCTCTTTTTTTGTGTCGACAAAGGAAAATAAAACCGTTATAATACCTGATGTGGGCTTTTCTATTTATTTTGGTCATTCCCGTATCAGATACGGGATTCATCTCATGATAACAATGTTATCGTTCACTATCGCGCCCACAAAAGGAGATTGGGATGGAAGATTACAGAAATTATAAAGATTACAGGGAGAGAAGCAGGCGACGCGCCCAGATAAGACGCCGGAATCAGATGATCGTGGCGGGAATCTGCGTGGTGATTGTTCTTGCGATTCTGGTAGGCGCTTTTTTGGCTCAGAAATTTATGCCCAGTAAGGAAATGGCTGACATTTCCAATTTTTATGGGGCGGAGGAAGGCAAGATTCCGTTGATTCTGGAGGATACCGTGGCGGAGAAGCAGGGCCTATATGAGGATGGAAAGGTTTATGTGGATCTGGAGACGGTGCAGAATCTCTTCAACAAGCGGTTTTACTGGGATGCCACGGAGAATATGCTCCTCTACACGACACCGTCGGATGTGATCAAGGCAGAGGTGGGGAAGAATGACTACCTGGTGAATAAATCCAAAGAATCGCTGGATCATCCGGTTGTGCGAATGGAGGGGGATGACATCTATGTCTCTTTGAGTTTCGTGCAGCAGTATACCAACCTTGATTTTGCCGTCTATGAAGAACCGGACAGGGTGGTGATCCATTATCAGATGGGCGTACCGTTCTCCTGTGCGAAGGCGGAGAAGAACACTCAGCTGCGCACGGAACCGGATATTAAAAGCAGTATCATTGTCCAGATCCCGGAGGGAAGCGAACTGCGCTATGTCCCGGAAGTCGAGGAAGACAGCGGGGAGAAAGAGATGGAGGCACCAGAAGATAGCAGCGGGGAGAAAGAGATGGAGGCACCAGAAGATAGCAGCGGGGCGGGAGAGACGGAGGCACCGGAAGATAGCAGCGGGGAGGAAGAAACGAAGGCACAGGAATCTTCTCAGGAGAAGAAGGCAGATGGCAAGTTTGCCAGGATGATTACCAAAGACGGCATGATCGGCTATGTGAGGACCAATGCGCTGTCAAAAGAGTATGAAGATTCGAATGAGCGGGAATTTGAAGAGCCGGTCTATACTTCTATCTCCAAGGACTATACCATCAATATGGCCTGGCATCAGGTGACAACGCAGGGGGCAAATGACAACATCCTCAATGTGCTCTCCTCTACCAAGGGATTGACTACCATCTCTCCCACCTGGTTTTCCATCACCAGCAACAGCGGGAAGATCAGTTCCCTGGCAAGTCAGCAGTATGTGGAGCGGGCTCACAGCCAGAATGTGGAAGTCTGGGCATTGATTGATGATTTCAACAAAGACGTGGATATGCTGAAGCTCCTCTCATCCACCGAGACAAGGGAGAAGCTGGCCAATGAATTGATTTCTCAGGCCATCAAGTATGATTTGGACGGCTTAAATATTGATTTTGAGAATATTTCCAGAGAAGCGGGTCCCCATTACATTCAATTTTTGCGGGAGCTTTCCATCAAATGCCGCAATAATGGCATTGTGCTTTCCGTGGATAATTATGTGCCGATGCCGTACTCCATGTACTATGACCGGGAGGAACAGGGCATTATAGCTGACTATGTGATTATCATGGGATATGACGAACATAATAACGCCTCCGAGGAAGCGGGTTCTGTCTCTTCCCTTCCTTTCTTCACCAAGGCAATCTCCGATACGC
>CAZROZ010000111.1:5500-6270 GCA_964601745.1 uncultured Lachnospiraceae bacterium
GTGCCCAATGATAAGCTGATTATGGCAATGCCGTTTTATACCAGACTGTGGACCATCGGCACAGACAAGAATGGAGATCAGACGCTGAAATCAAAGGCATATGGGATGGACAGCGCCGAGAAAGTACTGTCGAATAATAAGGTTGAGGCCACATGGGACAGTACCACAGGGCAGTATTATGCGGAATTTGAGACCAAGGACGGCGTCAATAAGATCTGGCTGGAGGAGGAGCGGTCTTTGGAAGAGAAGATGAAAGCTATCTATGAGAATAATCTGGCAGGCGTCGCGGCATGGAAATTGGGATTTGAGCGGGAAAGCGTCTGGAATATGATTATGAAATATGTGAATTAGGGAGGGCATTTCCCCTTGACAACGAAAGAATAGTTTCCTATGATAAAGGGCGTCAAAAGCGAAGCGAAAGAGGAGTACGAAGCGATTTGTTCTGCAGAGAGGATCCGGGTGGTGCGAGGGTCTGGCGGATACTTCGGAACGTGGCTTTCAAGCTGCATCCCCCAAGGCAGTAAGGGATGACGGGAGCTCCCGTTAACAGCCAAGAGGCGTCAGCGTCAGCAGGTTCCTTCGATGAGGTGTCATTTTTCCTTTTATCGATGAATGAGCCTGCGCGGAAAACGCGGCGTGAAAAAAGGTGGTATCACGGTCCTTCGTCCTTTTGGGCGGGGGACTTTTTTAATGCACCGGCCCGTGCAAGGGAATTAGCGTCAGCAGGAATGTTGACCAGGATAGCATGTTTCCCAGCAATGCTTGTGCGG
>CAZROZ010000112.1:0-6259 GCA_964601745.1 uncultured Lachnospiraceae bacterium
TGCTGCACGGACTGTTGGTATTGTTGCTGGGGTCTTTGCTGCGCAGGCTGCCGAGGCGGCTGTCCTGGCTGTGACTGCCTTTGCTGCGAAAGCTGTTGGGATTGCTGTCTCTGCTGAGATTGCTGCTGCGGCTGTCCTTGTCGTGCCGCCTGTTGAGATTGCTGTCTCTGCTGAGATTGCTGTTGCAGCTGTCTTTGCTGCGCAGGCTGCTGCATCTCCAATCCTGCCTGTTGCTCTGGGGAGGGTTGATTCCTGCCTCGTCTCCGGAAATTCTCCTGCTGGAACTTGCGCCAGTCAAAAACCGCCTCCACAGACGCAATCCCCACCTCAATCATGGAATCATCCGGCTCTCTGGTGGTGAGCTTCTGCAGCATCAGGCCAGGCCAGCTGAACATCCGGACCAGAAAGAAATTCGTGCGTCCTGCCAAACGGATGAATTCATAGGAAATCCCAGCAATCACAGGAACCAAGAGAACCCTGCACACGATCCGCAGCACAGGGGAAGGCACCCGGACAAACATAAATACAATTATACTGATAAAAACCACATAAAATAAAAAACTGGTCCCGCACCGCCTGTGCAGTCTGCTCTGTCTGCGGACATTGGGAACCGTCAGATCAAAACCGTTCTCCACGCAATTGATGCTTTTGTGCTCTGCGCCGTGATAAGCGAAAACCCTACGGATATCGTTCATCTGCGAGATAATCACCACATAGAGGAGGAAAATCAGAATCCGAATCAATCCCTCCAGGAGGATTAGCACCGTATCATTGGGAATCACCCGGGACAAAAGCATCGAGACAAAGTAAGGGAGCAGCATAAAAATGGCGATGGCCATCACTACCGAAAAAACCACTGTGCACGCCATCAGGACTTTCTCCGCCTTCGCGCCGAAAAGCTTCTGGAGCATGCGCTCAAATCCGCTCGGTTGCTCCTCCTCGTCCTCATAAAATCCAGCGGAATAGGTGAGGACTTTCGTCCCGAGCACGAGACTGTCAACGAGAGCCACAATCCCCCGTATGAACGGCAGTCGGAGCAGTGCCGGTCTGTCCTTCTCGGATTTGCACGGCTCCACCTTGGTCTCAATCTCGCCATCCGGACGCCGGATACTGACAGAGTACGAAGAACCGTTCTTCATCATCACGCCTTCGATCACCGCCTGTCCGCCGATCCCAGACATTTTAGCCATTTTTATCTCTCCTTTTCTTCGCCTTTGTTCCGGCGAAAGGTTGAGTGTCATTCTTTCGCACCGCAGATAAGAAAGATACATTCCTCTTTAAAGCGCCGCATTTTTGAGAAAAGAAAAGGCTGAGATTAATCATAACCTCAACCTGCTCTGTTGTCCTTTGTATTACTTGGTCAAACCGTATTTCCGATTGAATTTCTCAATCGCACCGCGAGCAGCCGCTGACTTCTGCTGACCCGTGTAGAACGGATGACACTTGGAACAGATCTCTACGTGAATCTCCTTGCTGGTAGAACCAGTCACGAATTCATTGCCGCAGTTGCATGTCACCTTGGCCTGGTAATAAGCGGGATGGATCCCCTCTTTCATCTTTCTCACCTCTTTCATCCTATCGCTATGCCCTTCTATACACAAAAAAGGGCAGAAATCTTCGAAAAAACACAACGATGGTACTATAACATAAGTCTTTCCGTTGTGCAAGCAATTCTAAATGGAAAAATGGGACCGCAGAAGCTGCGCGAGGGCAGAACAATCCGGGGCCTTCCCTTAGCGGCAACATAGCGTCCAAAACTATCCCTCATGATGCCGCACAACAGGGCTTATCCTCTGCCAGGCTGTCATCGAAAACTGCGAAACAAGCCGATGACCCTGCCCAGTACCTGGACGTCTGGGACGATAATCGGATCCATCGTATCATTCTCCGGCTGCAGGCGGATGTAATTCTTCTCTTTGTAAAAAGTCTTGACCGTGGCAGAATCCTCCAGCAAGACCACCGCGATGGCACCGTTCTCAACCCTCTGACAGGACTCCACAACGATGAAATCCCCGTCAAAAATCCCTCGGTTGATCATACTCTCTCCCTTGACGCGCAACATGAAAACGTCCTCATGTGGCAGCTCATTCAGCGGTATCGGGAAATAGCCGGTAATATTCTCCTGGGCGAGAATCGGCTGACCGGCAGCGACAGTCCCGACAATCGGGACCTGCACCATCGGCTGCATGGCGGAAGAAACCGATCCGTCGCAGACTTCAATGGATCGGGAAGTGGAAGGATTCCTGCGGATGTATCCCTCTTTCTCCAGCTTATTCAGATAAAGGTGGACAGAGGATGTGGACCGAAGTCCCACCTCCAGGCAGATCTCCCGCACAGAAGGGGGATATCCGCGTTCCTGAATACTCTTCTTCACACAGTTTAATACTTCCAATTCCTTCTCAGTCAAGGTGCTCCCTCCTTTTACGAATTTTTCTGACTATACCATACGGAGCCTGGCGTGTCAAACATTTGTTCGTGAGGTGGCGTACTCTAGCCTTTCAATCAAAGGGATGCTGGATCTACCGTGGTGCCGTCCCGCCAAATCCGTTCCAGGTCATAGAACGCCCGGTCCTCTTTGGAGAAAATGTGGATAATGATATCTCCGTAATCCATCAGGACCCAGCTGGGATTGCCCACCCCCTCGATCCGCTTGGGAGAAATTCCTTCCTTCTCCATGGCTTCTTCCACGCTGTCCACCAGAGCAGAGACCTGATTGGGATTGGTCCCATTGGCAATGATGAAGTAATCGCCGATGGTGGAGATGGAGCCGATCTCAATAATGCGGATATCCTCTCCTTTCTTCTCCTGCAGTGCCTGATAGATCTTCTTCACATACTCTTTTACTTCTTTCATGGGTAAAACTCCTTCCGGCATAATCCGTGGGCTTTCATTTATGGTGGTTCCCCACATGTGGGGCATGGAAGTTTTCTCCGGTTTTGTTATTTTTCTCCGGTTTTGTTATTTTTCTCCGGTTTTGTTATTTTTCTCCGATATTGTTATTTTTCTCCGATATTGTTATTTTTCTCCGGTCTTGTCATTGGTTCCCGGTCCTGCCGTATTTCTCCTCGTGTAGTGCCTGGTAGTAAGCATACGCATCCCGGGTTGTTTCGTCAATGATTTTTTCCGAGTCGCCATCCAGATAGTGCAGTGTATTTCTCAAGATGAGATAGACGGTCTCTTCCAGATCGAGGAAAGCCATCCGGCGCACTTCCTCCATGCCCGGAATCATCCTGCGCCCCGGCTCCATGTAATCCGCCGTGAAGAGGATCATTTCCAGCACCGACATTGCCTCCCGACCGGTGGTGTGCCAAGTGATCGCGCCTAAAATATCAGAATCCTCTATGCCAAATTTTTCCCTTGCCACCGCCGCCGCCAGTTTGCCGTGAAGCAGATAGGGGCTTTTTCTCTCCACCTCGGAAACCGGCAGATTGCGCTTCTGGCACATAGAAAGCAGCTCCTTATCTTCCAGACACTTACAGTAATCGTGGAGCAGTCCCGCCACCTGGGCAGCCTCCAAATCAGCGTCATAGCGCATGGCAAGATTTGCCGCCGTATAGCGCACCCCCAGGGTGTGGACAAATCTCTTCTCTGTCAGTTCTTTTTTTACTTTTTGTTCCAGCTTTTGTAAATTCATATATGGCTCCTATCAGCATTTATCCGGCGCGGCATTTCCATTGGATTTTCATCCTACGACTTTTTCGCGGAAAAGAAATCCGGCGCAAGATTCGCTTCCATGCAGGCGTTTATATGGGATTCTCATAAGCGTGAACCTGGCGCAGATATCGCTCCACGGCCTCTGGGACCAGAAAGCGGATGCTCTGTCCTTTTGCCCGCCGCTCCCGAATCAGATGGGAGGAAATATCCACCTCCGGCAAATCAATCAGATCCACTTTCGCGCTGAATTGCTCCCGCAGCAATTGTGCCTGTGCCTCCAGATCCGGGTAAAGGACAGAATCCCTTCTCGCCGCCGCGAAATGGCACAGGGAGAAGATGAGCTCCGGATCCTTCCAGGTGGGGATCTGATAGAGAGAATCCGCCCCTGCCAGGAAAAACAATTCCCGCTCTGGATCCTCTGCCTTTAAGGTGGCCAGGGTGTCCGCAGTATAATTGACCCCCTCCCGCTCCATCTCAAGCAGGGAAAGGGAAAAATAAGGCACATTCTGAATTGCCAGCCGAATCATCTCGATGCGTTTTTCGGCATGAAGCACCTGACTGCGCGGTTTGTGAGGCGGAATGTGGGAGGGCAAAAACCAGACCTCGTCCAAGCCCAGCTGCCAGTAGGCATTTTCCGCCAGCAGCAGATGCCCATAGTGAATGGGATTGAAGGTGCCGCCCAGAATGCCAAGTTTTCTGCTCATGATACGTTTCCCTTTTTCACAAGTTAGTTCTCAATTTATGGAAAATAAGAGTTCCTCTGAAAATCTCTCTACGGAAGGATGATTTTCCGCTTTTCTTTATCCTTTTTCGGCTTATACAAAATGATCTTCTTTCCGATGACCTGCACCACCTCCGAGCCGGTACGCTCGGATAACACCCTCGCCAATTCCTCTGCCGGCTCCGTACAGTTTTGCAGAACATGGATCTTTACCAATTCCCGGGCGTCCAGCGCCTCCCGCACGCCACTACACAGATCCGGTGTCAACGCACTCTTCCCGATAGAATAGATCGGCTCCTCCTTCATGGCGAGGCTTTTTAGATAAGCTCGCTGCTTGGATGTCATAGGACAATGCTCCCTTCTGTATTCGATGCGATTCGATGCTTTTTCGATGAGCAGCTCAGACGCAGATGAGATGCTTCCTCGATGGGCGACTCAAACGCGGATGAGATGCTTCCTCGATGGACGGCTCAGACACAGATGAGATGCCTGCAGGCCGCGCTATCTCCTTGCCACTTATTTTTCGATTCGCAATTGCAAAACGCATCACTCTTTATAGTAATCAAATTCCAATCCATAGATTCGGACAGTGTCTCCGTCTTGAATCCCCAGTGCCTCCAGTTCATCCAGAATCCCGTTCTTCTTTAGAAACTGCTGGAAGAAACGAAATCCCTTCTCCGATTCCAGATTGGTATATCCCAGCATCCGCTCCACCCGCGGTCCCTCCACGCGAAAAGCGCCATCTTCCTCTTTCTGCACGGTAAACGGCTCCTCAAAAGCTGTCATCCCCTCCTCCGGATCATATTCCGACTCATAGAAGACCGGCTTTTTCGCGATCTGATCCAGCATCGCCTTCACGCCGTAGAGCAACGCTTTCACTCCCTCGCCGGTGGCGGCGGAGATTGGATAAATAGGGATGTCACCAAAAGCATTTCGCAGAGAGGAAAGGGCCTTTTCTCTCTCCTCTCCATAGAGCAGATCCATTTTATTGGCGGCAATCACAAAGGGACGTTCACATAATTCCGGATCATAGGCACGCAGCTCGTTTTGAATGACACGGATATCCTCCACCGGATCCCGTCCTTCCAGAGAGGCGGCATCTACCACGTGAATCATCACTCTGGTGCGCTGAATGTGCCGCAGGAAATCATGCCCCAGTCCAATGCCCTGGGCGGCGCCTTCGATGAGACCGGGAATGTCCGCGATCACATACCCGTCTCCGTCCAGATCCACCACCCCCAAAATGGGGTTCAACGTGGTAAACGGGTAATCGGCGATTTTGGGTCTGGCATTGCTGGCCGCTGTCAGGAGCGTGGATTTTCCCGCATTGGGAAATCCCACCAGTCCCACGTCAGCGATCACCTTTAATTCCAGTGTTACCTTCAATTCCTTTCCGGGCTGACCAGGCTGGGCGTATTGGGGCGCCTGCATGGTGGCAGTGGCATAATTCATGTTCCCCTTTCCGCCTCTGCCGCCTTTTAGGACAACGACACGACGGTTTTCCCGGGACATATCCACGATCACTTTGCCGCTACTTGCCTCCCGGACAATGGTTCCCTCTGGCACCTTCACCACCAGATCCTCCCCGTCCGCGCCGTGACAGCGCCGTTTCCTGCCCGGCTCTCCGTCCCCGGCGCAAAATTTGCGAGCATGGCGGAAATCATTGAGCGTATTGAGTCCAGTATCGACCTCAAAAATCAGATCACCGCCCCTGCCGCCGTTGCCGCCGTCGGGTCCGCCGCTGGGCACATATAATTCCCGGCGAAAACTCACATGTCCGTCTCCGCCTTTTCCGGAACGGATCAAAATCGTTGCCTGATCCGCAAACATCACTGTTCCCCCCCCCCTCTATTTATTCTGAAAAAGCATGAGGAAGCCACTCCC
>CAZROZ010000113.1:0-6222 GCA_964601745.1 uncultured Lachnospiraceae bacterium
GGCGGATATGTATAAGCAGGACATTGAACCCAACCTGGAAGAAGGCAACATGCTGATGTTTGCCCATGGTTTTAATATTCATTTCGGCTGCATCGTGCCGCCTCCCTTTGTGGATGTGACGATGATCGCGCCTAAGGGACCCGGACACACCGTGCGCTCCGAGTATCTGGAAGGAAAAGGCGTTCCCTGCCTGATTGCGGTGGAGCAGGATGCCACCGGCAAAGCGCAGGACATGGCGTTGGCTTACGCGCTGGGCATCGGCGGTGCCAGAGCAGGCGTGCTGGAGACCACTTTCCGCACCGAGACGGAGACGGACCTGTTCGGCGAGCAGGTGGTGCTCTGCGGCGGTGTCTGTGCCTTGATGCAGGCTGGATTTGAGACTCTGGTGGAGGCAGGCTATGATCCGAGGAATGCGTATTTTGAGTGCATTCACGAGATGAAGCTGATTGTGGATCTGATTTATCAGTCTGGATTCTCCGGGATGCGCTACTCCATCTCCAATACGGCTGAGTACGGCGATTACATCAGCGGGCCGAAGCTGATCACCGAGGAGACCAAGAAGACGATGAAGAAGATTCTCTCCGATATTCAGGATGGGACCTTCGCGAAGGAATTTCTGTTGGAGATGAGTCCTGCCGGACGTCAGGTCCATTTCCAGGCAATGCGCAAGAAAGCAGCGGAGCATCCCAGCGAGGCTATCGGCAAGGAGATCCGTCGTCTGTACAGCTGGAATAATGAGGAAGACAAGCTGATCAATAATTGATCGAATGTCGGCACATAAAGTTTGTATGGGGCGAAGTTCGGAGGAATTTCGCCCTTTCTTGCTATAGAGACGGCGTTAGCGATAGAAACGGTCTTTGCGGTTGAGATGGTCTCAGTGAAAGAGACAGTCTTTGCGGTTGAGATGGTCTCAGTGATAGAGACGGCCTTAGTTGATTGAGACGGCTTTTGCGATGGAGGAGGGAACTTGGGCACCGATGGCTTGGGATTATGGGGAGACGGTTCCCTATCTGCTCTCCTGGTTTGACTACAATCAGCGGATCTTGCGCTGGCGGCTGGAGCCAAAACCCTATTATATCTGGGTGTCGGAGATCATGCTCCAGCAGACGCGGGTGGAAGCGGTAAAAGGGTATTTTGATCGCTTTGTGGAAGCGTTGCCGGACGTGCCTGCTCTGGCAAGGGCAGAGGAAGAAGTACTCCTAAAGCTCTGGGAAGGGCTGGGATATTATAATCGGGTCCGGAATATGCAAAAAGCCGCGAGAATCATGGTGGAGCGGTGGAATGGGGAGGTACCCGCCTCCTATGACGCGCTTCTAACGTTGCCAGGGATCGGTGCCTATACCGCGGGTGCCATCGCCTCCACGGCGTTTGGGATCCGGGTCCCGGCGGTGGATGGGAATGTGCTGAGAGTATGTATGCGGATCTCCGGAAGCCTCTCGGACATAGGGAAGGCTCAAACGAAGCGGGAACTGGAAGAAGATCTGACGCGAATTTTGCCAGAGCGGGTGGGAGATTTTAACCAGGCTCTGATGGAATTGGGAGCACTGATCTGTCTGCCCAATGGAATCCCGCTGTGTGAGAATTGTCCGGTGGCGCATCTATGTCAGGCGAGACTGCGGGGGCAGACGGATTTCATTCCGGTCCGTTCGCCAAAGAAAGAGCGCAGGAAAGAACAGCGCACCCTGTTATTGATAGAGGCAGATGGGACTTATCTCCTGCACAGGCGACCGGAGAAAGGCTTGCTGGCGGGATTGTGGGAGATTCCGTCTCTGCCCGGATTTTTGAGCAGGGAGCAGGTCGAGGAGTGGTGCAGGGAGCGGGAACTCCCGGTGAGGGAAATCGTGCCGGGCAAGGAAGGACACCACATTTTTACTCATGTGGAGTGGGAGATGAAAAGTTATCAGATTTCCCTTTCCCAAAAGCGGGGAGAGGCTCTTTTTTCCGGGCAATGCGCCTGGACGACACAGGAAGAGCGCATGACAGGGTATGCCCTCCCTTCTGCGTTTCGGACTTGGTTTGACCCGCAGGGGAGGAAGGTGTGAAGAGAGGAAAAGCAGCCGCCTTGTAGATTTTTATGGGAATATTGTATGAATTAGAGCCAAGCTTGTCAAAAGATAGGGATAGCAGCATCGTCAGTGATGAAAGGAGGAAATTCCTATGGGGATGACAATGACACAAAAAATTCTCGCCGCCCACGCGGGACTGGATCATGTGGAGGCGGGACAGCTCATCGAGGCGGATCTGGACCTGGTGATGGGCAATGACATTACCGCTCCGCCGGCGATCAAAGAAATGGAGAAAATCAAAGCAGACGGCGTGTTTGACAAAGATAAAATCGCCCTGGTTCCGGATCATTTTTCCCCCAGCAAGGACATAAAATCTGCCCAGAACTGCAAATGTTTGAGAGAATTTGCCGGAGCCAATGAGATTACGAATTATTTTGAAGTAGGGCAGATGGGTATCGAGCACGCCCTGCTGCCGGAGAAGGGACTGGTGGTGGCCGGAGACGCGGTGATCGGGGCAGATTCTCATACCTGCACTTATGGGGCATTGGGCGCCTTTTCCACCGGCGTGGGCAGCACGGACATGGCGGCGGGTATGGCGACTGGCAAAGCATGGTTTAAAGTGCCGGCAGCGATCCGCGTTGTTATCACCGGGAAGCTGAATAAATGGGTCAGCGGCAAGGATGTGATCTTGCACCTGATCGGGGAGATCGGTGTGGACGGTGCCTTGTATCAGTCGCTGGAATTTGCGGGGGACGGCATCCAAAATCTGACCATGGACGATCGGTTCACCATTGCCAATATGGCCATTGAGGCTGGGGCAAAGAACGGGATCTTCCCGGTGGATGAAGCCACCATCGAGTACATAAATGCCCATTCTAAAAAGCCTTATCGGGTCTACGAGGCAGATCCGGACGCGGTCTATGAGCGGGAAGTGACCATTGATTTGTCAGAATTAGAGCCCACGGTGGCGTTCCCTCATCTGCCCGGCAACACCAGGACCCTGAGAGAGTGCGGGGAGGTGCCCATCGATCAGGTGGTGATCGGCTCCTGCACCAATGGCAGAATCAGCGATATCCGCACGGCGGCGGCTGTCCTAAAGGGACGCCATGTGAAAGAGGGGGTCCGCTGTATTGTGATCCCCGCCACCCAGGAGGTGTATCTGCAGGCGCTGGAAGAGGGATTGCTGGAAATCTTTATTCGCGCCGGCGCGGTGGTGAGCACCCCCACCTGCGGGCCGTGCCTGGGCGGTTACATGGGGATCCTGGCGGAGGGGGAGCGCTGTGTCTCTACCACCAACCGGAATTTTGTGGGCCGCATGGGACATGTGAAATCTGAGGTGTATCTGGCAAATCCCGCTGTCGCGGCGGCCAGCGCGGTGACAGGGAAGATTTCTGGGCCGGACGAACTGGCATGACAAAGGAGAGAAATCATGAAAGCAAACGGAACGGTATTTAAATATGGCGACAACGTGGACACGGACGTGATCATCCCGGCTCGTTATCTGAACACATCTGATCCGACAGAGCTGGCCGCTCACTGCATGGAGGATATCGATAAGGACTTTATTCATCGGGTGAAAAAAGGGGACATCATGGTGGCCAATAAAAATTTCGGCTGCGGCTCTTCCCGGGAACACGCCCCCGTTGCCTTAAAGGCTGCCGGCATCAGCTGCGTTATCGCGGAGACATTTGCCCGGATCTTCTACCGAAACGCCATCAATATCGGCCTTCCCATTATTGAATGTCCTGAAGCGGCAAAGGGCATTGAAAATGGTGACCGGGTGGAGATTGATTTTGACAGTGGCATCATCACGGATGTGACGAAGGGTACCACCTATCAGGGACAGGCATTTCCGCCCTTCATGCAGGAGATTATTTCCGCGGAAGGACTGATCAATTATATCAATCAAAGATATCAGAAATAAAAAAACCGCCGCGGGATGGAATTTGGCGGCAAGGGGAAAAGTGTCTGAGTCTGAAAATGCCAGGTGTTCTGCCGACAGCTCAGTTAGCAGTGATTCGAAATATTGACAGAAAACGAGGAGAATTAGAATATGAATGCAGAGATTGCACTGATCCATGGTGACGGGATCGGACCGGAGATCGTCCGGGAAGCGGTGAAGGTACTGGATCATGTGGCGGAAAAGTATGGGCATGAATTTCATTATGAAAATGTGCTGCTGGGCGGGGCGTCCATTGATGCGTGCGGGGTTCCCATCACAGACGAGGCCATCGCCCAGTGTAAAGGGAGCGATGCGGTGCTGATGGGCTCCATCGGTGGCAACACCACCACTTCCCCCTGGTACCAATTGCCGCCGGACAAAAGACCGGAGGCGGGGCTCCTGGGCATCCGCAAGGCACTGAATTTATTCGCCAATCTGCGCCCGGCGGTACTTTTTGAGGAATTAAAAGATGCCTGTCCGCTGAAACCGGAAATCAGTGGCGATGGCTTTGATCTGCTGATCATGCGGGAGCTGACCGGCGGACTGTATTTTGGAGAGCGCAAAACGGTGGAGGAGAATGGCCAGAAGAAGGCCATTGACACCCTGGTCTACAGCGAGAGCGAGATCCGGCGCATTGCGATCCGCGCTTTTGACATCGCCAGAAAGAGGAGAAAGAAAGTGACCAGCGTGGACAAAGCCAACGTGCTGGATTCCTCCAGATTGTGGCGGGCAGTTGTGGAGGATGTGGCGAAAGAGTATCCGGATGTAGAGCTGCAACACATGCTGGTGGATAATTGCGCCATGCAGCTGGTGAAGGATCCCAGGCAGTTTGACGTTGTCTTGACGGAGAATATGTTTGGTGATATTTTATCCGATGAGGCCAGTATGGTGACTGGCTCTATCGGCATGCTTGCCAGCGCCAGCCTGAATGAGACCAGATTCGGCCTGTATGAGCCAAGCCATGGTTCCGCTCCGGACATCGCCGGAAAGGGGATCGCCAATCCCATCGCCACGATTTTGTCCGCTGCCATGCTGCTGCGCTACTCACTGGATCTGGATGAGGAGGCGGACGCGGTGGAAGCCGCGGTGAGGCAGGTGCTGCGGGACGGATTCCGCACCGGAGATATCATGTCAGATGGCGCGATAGAGGTCGGCACGGCGGAGATGGGGGATTTGATCGCCGCCAGGATTTGACATATGTTGAAATTCAGCAGATAGAGGTTATGTGAGCTACACGGGAAAATTTGCACGAGTTACCAAAGAGAAATTTCTGTGAGCGATAAAAAGAAAGGGAATGAGATGAAGAGTGATTCCGTAAAAAAGGGAATGCAGCAGGCACCCCACCGGTCGCTTTTTAATGCGCTGGGCATGACGAAGGAAGAGATGGAACGCCCCCTGGTGGGGATCGTGAGCTCTTAAAATGAGATAGTGGCGGGACATATGAATATGGATAATATAGTAGAAGACGTCAAGATGGGGGTCGCGATGGCAGGGGGGACGCCGGTGGTATTTCCCGCGATTGCGGTGTGTGATGGGATTGCCATGGGTCACATCGGGATGAAATATTCACTGGTGACCCGGGATTTGATCGCGGACTCCACGGAGGCCATGGCCATCGCCCACGCCTTTGACGCCCTGGTTATGGTTCCCAATTGCGATAAGAACGTGCCGGGGCTTTTGATGGCGGCAGCCAGGATCAATGTCCCCACTATTTTTGTCAGCGGCGGACCTATGCTGGCCGGTCATGTGAAGGGGCAAAAGAGGAGCCTCTCCAGCATGTTTGAGGCGGTGGGCGCCTACGCGGCAGGCACCATGACCGAGGACGATGTGACGGAATTTGAAAATAAAGTATGCCCCACCTGCGGTTCTTGTTCCGGGATGTATACCGCCAATTCCATGAATTGTTTGACGGAGGCCATCGGCATGGGGCTTTCCGGCAACGGTACCATTCCCGCCGTCTATAGCGAGAGGATCAAGCTGGCAAAGCATGCCGGCATGCAGGTCATGGAGCTCTATCGCAGAGATATCCGCCCCAGAGATATCATGACAGAGAGAGCGTTCATCAATGCGCTGACTGTGGATATGGCACTGGGCTGTTCCACCAATACGATGCTGCATCTGCCGGCCATTGCCCACGAGGCAGGGGTGGAGATCAACGTAGATATCGCCAATGAGATCAGCGATCGGACGCCGAATCTGTGCCATCTGGCACCGGCAGGTCCCACCTATATGGA
Source organism: uncultured Lachnospiraceae bacterium (assembly GCA_964601745.1). Lineage (GTDB taxonomy): Bacteria > Bacillota > Clostridia > Lachnospirales > Lachnospiraceae > CAZROZ01. Next base: position 6,183 of record CAZROZ010000113.1, read on the forward strand.
GGATCTGTATGAGGCAGGCGGTGTGTATGCGGTGATGAAT
>CAZROZ010000114.1:0-6115 GCA_964601745.1 uncultured Lachnospiraceae bacterium
TCGAAGTCGGGGATATTTGGTCACGGAACGCGCGGACGGCTCCCGGATTGCCGCGGCGAGACCTCCTTTTGGAGAGACATGGACTGTGTTTCTCCGGAAATTCGCTGTCAGCAAGTATCCAACTGTCCTCAGTCTGCTGCACGGACAGGGAGCTGATCTGGCGGAATCCTGCCTGCGCTATCTGGTCAAGGGAGAACAGGTGACTGCTCTCACCGGACAACAGGGAACCGGGAAAACTACGCTGCTGGGTGCCCTTGTGGGATATATTCCGGCTTATTACAACATCCGGGTTCAGGAGCTGTCCTTCGAACTGCATCTGAGAGAGCGGTATCCCAACCGCAACATCGCTTCCTTCCGGGAAACGGAGGAGATCGACGGGCAGGAAGGCCTTGATTTTCAAAAGAAAACCGATGGAATGGTCAATATTCTGGGAGAGGTCGCCAGTGCCCGGGTCAGCAACTGGATGATTTCTATCGCCCAGACTGCCTCGCTGTTCACCCTGTTTACCCATCACGCGGTGAATACCAGGAGTCTCCTGGAATCTCTGCGCAATAACCTGCTGATGGAGGGTGGCTTCTCCTCGGAGAAGATCGCCCTGAAGCAGGTAGTCAGTGTGCTGCGCTTTGACGTGCATCTCGCCAGGGACGCCGCGGGGAACCGATTCATTGAGCGGATTACAGAAATTATAGAGGAGGAAAATGGATACACACTGCGGACACTGCTGATTCGGACTGGAGACGGCTCTTACGTGTGCGTGAATCCCTTCAGCGAGAAAATGCGTCACAAGATCCGCAGTCACCTTACTGGAAGAGAAAGAGAGGAATTTGATCATAGCATCTGGGGGAAAGAGGAAGTTCAAGGGGAAGGCTGTTATCTGGTTGCCGATCGCACTGTTGACAGTGGGTATCGTGTGGGTAACAGCGCCTCTTGGCACCAATAATGTTTTGTTGCTCCTTTGCCTTTTTTGCCTGGAGGCAGGGGAGTACTGCTGGCGGACTTACGTTCAAAAACGGGAAAAGGAGAAAAAGAGAAGACAGGAAATGAGCCTTTTTTTGGATCAGATGATTCTGCATCTGCAGGGACCTTGTTCGATCTGGGATTTGATCGAGGATGCCAGGGAACAGGTGACGGATCCAATGCTTCGCTCCTATCTTCGCTGCAGCCAGGAAGGATTTGAACAAAAGACGTCAGAAGAGAAAGAAGTGTCGGACGAGAAAACATCGGACGAGGGACAAGCAGAGCAGCCTGCGTCTTCCCGGAAGAAAACAGGGATTTCTTCCCTGTGGGAGGAACTTCGCAGACCCCACAAAGAAAGGGAGGGTCTCCCCTGGTATCTGGACGGCTTTCGGCAGCTGTGTGAGAGTGAGCAGACCTTTGGCGGGAAGGACAGCAGTGCCTTTGCCGTCCGTCTGCAGCGGTTCTGCGAGAGCCTTGCGGAAGAGGAAAACAAAATACAGGAGCGGCAGATGCGACTTTCTGGCCTTCATGGGCTGCTCTACCTGCCCTGGCTGTTTCTCATTCCAGCTGCCAGATTCTCCATGGGAAATCTTCCCTCCCTTGCCCGGTTTTATCAGGGCAGTATTTGTGCCTATTTTCTGGCACTCATGCTGGTTGTCACTCTTGCTTTACAGTGGGCGCTTATCTGTCTGCTTCCACTGGAAGAGGAGATGCTGTCGCTGCCCGCTAGATTCTGTAAGTGGGCACTGCGCTTTCCATCCCTGGAGCATTTTGTCTTTCGCCTTGCGAAGCGGCGGGAAAAGGAGAGTAGGGAACTGGTGCGGGAACTGCTCCGCCAAAAGAGCAGACGGACGCTGTCTGATTTTTTGCTGGAACGAGTGCTGCTGGGACTTCTAGGCATGGTTATGACGGCTTCTCTATGCCTTTACGCGGAGCTCGTCCAGATCTCTTACGTACGGGAAGGAGTAGACCAGTTTCAAACGGAACTCCCTTTGGATCTATATCCCCAAGAGAGTTCTCTGCGAGAGACCCTGAAGGTGTTTTTAAAGCGGGCGAAACCGTGGAAAAATACCGGATGGCGCGGCTATTTGAGGGCATTTTGCACGAAAGAAGGACTCTCAGAGGAGGTGCGCTCTTTTCTGGAGCATGAGATACAAGCGAGACTGTCTGCGCCCAAGGGAAACAGGATTTTCTCTGTGATTCTTTCCCTCGTGCTGTCGTTGTCGGGCTTTCTTCTGGGAGAAAATCTTCCCATCGCCTGGCTTTCCCTTCAGCAGGTCAGACAGAAAAGACGGCGATGGCAGCCAGTGCTGATGATGGAACTGCTGCTGGGGCAGATCGCGGACGCCGGTTCCTTCCGCCTGCAGACTGCGCTGGAGTGGCTGGAACGGATTCCAGGAGAATTTGCCTCTGATCTGACCCGTTGCCGGGACGCCATGGGAAGCGGTGAGGAGGAGGCACTGCTGGAGCTGACCAAGACAGAATATCTGCCGTTTCGTCTGATCGCGGAGTGCCTTCTGTCCAGCGATATCGGAGGCATTCAGCAGTCTCTTTCCCTTCTTAGCGGCAGTATTCTTCTGGCGGAGCGCCGAGAAGCAACGGAACTGGATAAGCGAAGAAAAAGTGAGGACATGGTCATGACGGCCGCCTCCTATCTGCCTGCGATTTTCGTGTTAGGCGGTTTTTTCATTGCACCGTTTGTTTGGGAGAGTGTAAGGCAGCTGCAGTCTTTCCTGCAGTCTATGCAGGGGTGGTAAAGTCATGCGATCAGGATAGGGCGAAAACTGCTTTTGGAAAGGAGAAGAGATGGAAAACAGTTTAAAGGGATTGATTCTTGCCGCTGGCACGGTCATTACCTGTATTGTGATTGGACTGGGATTTTATATTGCCAGGGAGGCACAGGACACTGCCTCCTCAGGAGCTGGACAGATCGGCCGTCTCAATGCGGAACTGCAGGAGAGCGATAAGGTGATGTATGACGGACTCGCGGTGTCCGGCAGTGAAGTACTCCATGTGATCAACCGATTTGCCAGCGAGGATCTGGGTATTCTGGTAGAGACCAAGAAGAGCACAACCTGTTACGGGATGACGCTCTCTGAGGATCGGAAGAGTCTGGAAGGGGAATCCAGCGCAGAGGTGAAGGATGCCTGGCAAGTGACAAGCAATACCTATATCAATCCGAACAGTCAGTTTATCGGGGAGGTTCTGCGGGATGAGAATGAGACAATTGTGGGAATTCGTTTTGTGCAGCAGGATTAGGAGGAAGGAATGGAACATGGATTGCATCTTTTGACGATTGGATTAGCAGGTTTTCTCTGGATCAGCGCGGCTACTCTGCTCTGCGTTTCTTTTCACAGACTTTCTGTACTGCAGGAGCAGGCAGAGATTGCCATATATGAGCAAGATGGCATCTGGATCGGAGGTGACGGAAGTTGAACGCCATGGGGAGAGTCATGGAGTGGCTCGTCACCTGCATTCTGCTCTTTCTATGCCCGCTGCTGCTGCTTTCTTTGCAGCAGGATCAGTTGATTCAAAGTATGGTGCAGGCAGAGGCGGCACGGTTCGTGGAAAATATCAGGGAGCAGGGAGTCATGACCAAAGATGCCTATCTGGTACTTCAGAGGCGGCTCTCCATGACAGGGATGGCGTATTCCGTTGAACTGCGGCGTTATACCAATCTATGGGAACTGGGAGAGGAACCTCATGTGGTGGAACAGGTCCAGGGGGAAGACGAACTGCTGCAACAGATGGAACAGGATGGCAGCGCGGAATTTTTGCCGGGAGATTTCTTCCTGGTGCGGATTCAGAGTCTGAATAGAAGTCCGGGAAGGCAGATGTTTCACGCCATCGTTCCCATGGATCAGGGACCTGATATTACCGTGGTCTACGGGGGAGGAATTCGCAATGCATACCGCTGATTTTGGCCTTCTTTTCGCTATGCTGCTCTGCTGCGTGATGGTCATCACAGGTCAGAAGCAGCAGGAATTGAATGCGGTGCAGAATGTACAGCAGGAATACCGATGGGCGATGGAAAGCGCGGCGGAACAGGCTGCTTTTGAGATGGCGGAGTGGCAGGACGGACAGGAAGTCATGCAGAATTTGGAGGCCTGCTCGGAACAATTCTTTTTGACGGCCTCTCTCTGTCTTGGACAGGGGACTCGATCCGAGCGGATCATGTGGTGGCAGGAAAGGGTTCCCCTGCTTCTCTTTGTGCAGATGCAGGGAGTCGCGGCGGCTCCCTATCTCTCCGGCACTAGGCAGTTCCTTCCCTTTCACCCTTTTGCGGAGAACCTGGAGGGCTACCAGGTGGAATATGCGCTGAATGATTATGTGCGGGTGAAAAAGGATGGAGTATTGGTGGCGGAGGGGTATTACCGGGATGTACAGCCATTTTTCTCTTTCGCCGCATGGGAGGACTCTTTTGAGGAAGCGAAATCCTCCTGTATTACCAGGGTGGTGACAGAGACCTTTCAGGAAGCGTGGGAGAATGCGCTGGCCGAGAGGGCTGCCTGGGCCGCTTCTCCACAGATCGACCTGCCGGCACTGGCTCCCTCTCTCAGCGCGGTGCCGGTGGATCGAATCAGTCTGCTTGCCTTTTACTGGGATGCGCCATTTGGAACGGATATGACCGGATATTACCCCAGGATCTTGTCAGTGGGTGCCAGCTGGAAGAAGTGATGTCAAAAGGAAAATCAACCAAATAAAAAGTTGAAATCGATCACAACAGATAGTGGGATCACAACAGATAGTGGGAAACTTCATCGCCTCATGTGTACCGAAGCATTGAGGAAGGGAAAGCGGGAACGAGAAGGAATTTGGCGGATACCTCGGCGGGAGAGGTGCCTCGTCTGCCGCCTGCTTGGGAGGAGAATGATAAAATGAATAGAACGAAGCTCAATACAATATTGTTTTTCCTTGCTATTATTATGGTACTTATCTGTATAGAACCCAGATGTGCAAAGGCAGCAAATCAGGCCTCTTTTTCTGACGGTGTCTTTCTCTATGAGACGGAGGATACGATTGCTACCAGTTCTGTTACCTGGTCTGTGGTGGGGCTCACCATCTGTACGGAAAAGACGGGAGGCAATCCGCGCAAGGCGAAAAAGAGAGCCATCCTTCCTCTAAAAAAATCCTACTACTCGAAGCGTCCTACTGGGAACGGCACTTATCGAGTGCGCTTCACCATTCCAAAAGAAGAGGTGGATACTGCACTGCGGCAGGGCGGATTTACCGAATTGCAAAATGGAGACACGTTATATCTGAACGGGATCTTTGCGGTTGAGAGAAATGGAAAAAGGGATCGCAATACATATGACACACTCTCTGGGATTCGAAATAGTGCTGACTGGCGCAATCCAGGAGATTTTGAGGATCACTTTGACGTCAAAGTCACCTTTCGATCCGGCACTTATCCTGTGTCCCTGCTGGTACGCACACTGGATGGGGAGATACTCCAAAAGAAGGATCTGGGAAAGAAAAAAGCCGGTGCCAAATACAGCTATGTATTTCCGCCTTCTGTCACGTTTGACAGTATCACCTACCGGCGTGTGGAGTGCGGTGCGAGTCCCCTTTGGAATACAGAGGAAATCCTCGAAAATTCCTCCGGGAAGGAGCGAGAAGATGGATCCTTGGTCTTCTCTTGTCCTGTCCCCATTGGCGGTCTGCAGCTCCTCCTGGTGGTGGAACCGGAAACAGAAAAAGACGGTCTGCAGGTGCTGGAGGGAGAGTATCCTCAGTCGTTACATGCGCGTATTTTGCTGGGAGCGGAAGAACGGGGCGCGGAACGCTTTCTGGTATCGGATGGAATCCCGGTGACAGAACCCATCTATGGCGTCTTATTCTGCCCCAGATATGTGTGCAGATATCGGCTGGAAAAGATCAGCGGAGAGAAGTCTTATCAAATTTGTGTCGGGAAACCCTGGGAAAAGGTACTGCCCAATGGAAAGGTTCAAAGAGGGGAGGAGATTCATTGGATCACAGTGACACGTCCCTATTCTTACTGGGTGATCCGTGATTTTTCACTGCAGGAACCAAAAGCGGCAATTTTGACCGGAGATCTTTTTCCAGGCGGTGTGGTGTCGCTGGAGCGGAATCAACAGGATAACGTATTCTTTGAAAAGAAGTGTTATATGGATGAGGAACATCTAAAGGAACCTGA
>CAZROZ010000115.1:0-6097 GCA_964601745.1 uncultured Lachnospiraceae bacterium
TTTGTTTCATGTGGGGCATGTGAATCTGCTGCGCCGGGCAAAAGCGCTGGGGGATTATCTGGTGGTGGCTCTCTCCAGCGATGAATTCAACGCGATCAAGGGGAAAAAGGCATATTATTCCTACCAGGACCGCAAAATCATCCTGGAGGCCTGCCGGTATGTGGACGAGGTGATCCCGGAGTACACCTGGGAGCAGAAGATTCAGGATGTGATTGATCACGACATCGACATTTTTGTGATGGGAGATGATTGGACGGGGAAATTTGATTTCCTGAAAGAGTACTGTGAAGTCATTTATCTGCCCAGGACAGAGGGAATCTCTACCACGAAGATCAAGGGCGATCTCAATGTGCAGAATTTTTCGGCACTGCCTGGAAATTATGATGTGCCAAAGTCTGAAGATCCCAAAGATTAAATTCCGGGGATGCGCAGGATTTAAAAGCTGAGAATTCTCAGGATTAAAAATTTGAGGATTCCCAGGGCGAAAAGCTAAGAATTCCCAGGACGAAAGATCAGAAGGGATTCCCAGGGCGAAGAGCCGAGAATTCCCAGGACGAAAGATCTGAGGGGATTCCCAGGGCGAAGAGCTGAGAATTCCCGGAGACAAAGGCAAATGCAAAATTTTCTCTATTTTCCAATTTTCAAAGGAGAAATGAAAAGTCAAAAGGACTTTCCTCCTGCCGTTCACGATTAAAGGTAAAGGGACAAATGTGGAAGAAATTAAAACGGCTGATTAAGAAGATCGTGCGGAAAATACTGTATCTGTGTTATCGGGCAGTCGTGCGGTTTTGGCCCACCAGCAAAAAGACCGTCGTATTTTGCAGCAATACGGGGTTAAACTACTCTGGAAATCCCCGCTATATCTATGAGGAGATGGTGCGACGCGGTCTGGACCAGAAGCTTCAGATCGTGTGGATTTTTAAAAATCCGAAATTTCACGGCGCGATCCCGGGACGGCATAAGGAAGTAAAGAATAACCGGTTCGGCTACTATTATTACATGTGTACCGCTGGTACCTGGGTTTTTGACAGCAGGCAGACCAGGGAGATGTATAAACGCAAGAATGTGCATTTCATCCAGACATGGCACGGAACGCCATTGAAGAAACTGGCACTGGATATGGAACACCTGGATATGGGTGGACAGACGGATCTGGAGGAATACAAACGGATCTTCAGACAGGTGACGGCCAGCTGGGATTACCTCCTGTCGCAAAATCCGTTCTCCTCAGAAATTTTCCGGAGGGCGTTTGCCTTTCATGGGGAGATGCTGGAGGTAGGATACCCCCGCAATGATCGGCTTTTCACCGACCGGGATCCGGAGAAAATCCAGGCGCTGAAGAAAAAATTAAATCTTCCCCTGGACAAGAAGATTATCCTCTATGCCCCTACCTGGCGGGACAACAAGTATGATGCGCCGAAACATTACCAATTCGCCACGGAGCTCGACTTCGACATGTTCCGGGAACGCCTGGGACAGGACTATGTCTGTATTGTCAAATACCATTATCTGGTGGCAGAGAAGATCGATTGGGAGCCGTACGCGGGCTTTGTCTATCAGTTCAGCAATCATGAGGATATCGTGGATCTATACCTGGTGGCGGACCTTCTGATTACAGATTATTCTTCGGTGATGTTTGACTACAGTCTGCTTCGCCGTCCCATGTACTTCTTTGTCTATGACATCGAGGAGTACAGAGATAATTTAAGAGGATTTTATTTTGACTTTGTGGCGGAGGCACCCGGACCGCTCTCCACCACGACGGAGCAGCTGATCGAGGATATCCTGCACACGGACCCGGCCGAGTATCAGGAGCGATATGACGCCTTCTCAGAGAAATTCAATCCGCTGGATGACGGGAAAGCGGGCAGCCGGGTGGTGGATCTGATAGAGACCTGGCTGTGAAGAAAAAGATTCCCATACGAAACGAAAAGACGGGACGTAGCGGCAGTGAAAACTGCAAAAAAAGCGATGCAGGGTCTTGCTGGGAGAAAAAAAATAGCGCGAGAGGCAGACGGATGGAAGACCTCGTTACATAGCCCCATCTTTGCCTTTCACAGGAAGGCGGGTTATAGGGATGAAGGAACTGGGCTATCGGCTTTTTGCTCTGATGTACCGGCTGATTTGCCTTTTTGTCCCACGAAAAAAGAACGCCATCTTCTGCGTTGTGACCAATGACGCCGGCCCGCACGGGAATGTGGGCATGGTGGTCGATGCCCTGCAAAAAAGTCATCCATTTCAGGTATTTTATTATGACCGCGCCGCGCAGCTTCAGGCGGGGAAATTAAAGTCGCTGGCCAAATTTTTCCTGCGTTATCCGTATCAATTGGCCGTGTGCTCCCTGGTTTTGATGGATAATTGCTTTTTGCCGCTGGGCTTTTTGAAATTTCCGCCATCGGTGAAAGTGGTACAGCTGTGGCACGGGACCGGATCTATCAAGAAATTCGGACAGGATGTCAATGAGGGCAGATTGCGGGAACTGGAACGGCGTGCCAATCAGAGAATTACGCATCTGCTGGTCAATGGGCCGGAGCAAAAAAAGCAGTATGCAGGCGCCTTTGGGGTGACGAAAGATACCATTTACCTCACCGGCCTGCCGCGGACGGATTTGTTCTTTTCCGGTGCGAGCAGGACAAGGCAAGACGCGCTCAAGGAGAAATTGGGGCTCTCCGGGAAGAAATTGCTGTTGTATCTCCCCACGTTTCGGGACGGGGATTTGTCGCTGCCCCCTCTGCTCGAGGAGGTGGAATCGTTTCTCTCCTCTCTCGATGAGACGGTGGTGCTGGGGGTTCGCTTTCATCCCTATGTGGCGGACAAAATGCATTTGTCTGCGGTTTGCCGGCGAGTGCTGAATTTTTCTTCCTATCCAGACGCGGAGGAATTGCTATTGGCGGCGGATGGCCTGATTACGGATTATTCTTCTGTCTTTTTTGATTATGCGGTGCTGCGGCGGCCCATGTATTTTTACGCTTATGATCTGGAGTCGTTTCGCGAAAAGGGAAGAGGGTTTTATTATGATTACGAGTCACTGGTGCCGGGACCGGTGGCGAAAACAGTGGAGGAGCTGTCTTTGCTGGTGAGGCAGGAAGTCTATGAGCCGGAAAAGGTCGAGTCATTCTGCCGGAAATTTTATTCCTGGCAGGACGGACGCAGCACAGAGCGGATCTGTGCGCTGCTCTTGTGATGCCTGCCGTGGGAAAAGGAGAAATCCGTGGGCTTTTATTTATGGTGGTGTCCCATATGTGGGACATGGGAGTTTGCTTCTTTGACAGACGGCCCGCTTTTCCTGCCCGGTGAGACAGAAGATGAGATCAAAATTTTAATGATGAAAAGGAGGAGGAGTATGTGTTTGAATGGTTGAAACACGGCAAGAAGGCCGGTGACAAGAAACGAGCGCTGGCATTCGTTGACTATGAATACTGGTTTTACACGTATAAACAATCTTATAAATTGAAGCCGGATCCCGTGGCATGGAGTCAGCAGCTGGTGGAGGAATATGAGATTGTAGACATTATGATTTTTGCGGATTTTTCCGCTGGAGACATTTCAAAAGAGCTGGTCACGCTGCGCACGATCACGAATACGATTATTGAGACCGGAAATCGATTTAACAAGCGCAAGAAAGATATGACTGATTTTATTATGCTGGATTATATTTATCAGTCTGTGGCACAGCGGGATGATATTGATACCTATATTTTATTTACCGGGGATGGGCATTTCCAGTCTGTTGTGAAATATCTGGTTCAGAAAAAACAAAAAGAAGTGGTGGTCTACGGGGTAAGGGATTCCTTCAGCAATCAGCTGAAATTAGCGGCCACCAGGACAGAATTCGTGCCAAAAGAAGAAGAGGAGATGCACACTTATTACAAGATGGTGATTCAGAATATGAGCTATGTCAGCAATCACCCAGATATTATCCCTACTTTTATCGGTACCGCGGATGCGGTCTCTAATCAGTATTCTATTCCCCGGGACGCGATTATCAAGGCGATGAATCAAATGATGGAAAAAGGATATCTCTACCAGCGCCCGCGCAGAATTTCGGTGCATAAGAGCGTGAAAATCGTGGCGGTGAACTGGGAGATGGTGGTGCATGACGGGTTGTAAGGGGAGCCACAAAACGCCTGTCAAAAGCCCCACAAAAACGCCTGTCGGTCAGGTAAAATGGGAAGGAGGCATGTTGTGCTTCCTTCTTTTTATTTTTGTGGCCTCCTTCCCATTTTAATTCCCTCCAGTCGTTTTGTGGGGCGGGAGGGCGCTCAATAAAGTGTATCGATAGTAAGGGGAGATTATGATCTTCCAATTTTGATTCCCTCCGGTCGTTTTGTGGGGCGGGAGGGCGCTCCCTTTTCGTTGGTCGTAAGGAAAGAGAATGGTTTTCCCTTTTCATTCCCTCCCCGGTTGTTCTGTGGGGCGGGAGGGCGCTCCCTTTTCGTTGGTCGACAGAGTAAAGATTTGGGGGCACATTCTTGTTTTCCCCTTTGCCTTCTTATTTCGCGGAAAGGTTTCGCTTGGAGCGCATCCGCAGGGTGGGATCCAGGATCCGCTTGCGAATTCGCAGACTCTTCGGGGTGACTTCCAGATATTCATCGGTGTCTATGAATTCGATAGCCTGTTCCAAAGAGAGGATCCGTGGCGGAGTCAATTTCAAGGCGTCATCGGATCCGGAGGCGCGGGTATTGGTCAGATGCTTGACCTTGCAGACGTTGACCTCAATGTCATCGGTTTTGCTGTGTTCGCCCACCACCATGCCGGCGTACACCCGTTCCCCGGGACCGATGAAAAGCGTCCCCCGCTCCTGCGCATTGAAGAGACCATAGGTGACTGCCTCACCGGACTCGTAGGCGATGAGGGACCCCAGATTGCGGTACTGGATCTCGCCCCGGTAGGTGTCATAACCTGCCATCACCGTATTCATGATGCCGTTTCCCTTGGTGTCCGTGAGAAATTCTCCCCGGTAGCCGATAAGGCCTCGGGCGGGGATGAGAAAATTCAGCCGGGTATAAATGCCGACGCCAGGTTTCATGTCCTGCAGTTCGCCCTTTCGCTGGCCTAATTTTTCGATGACGACGCCGACAAATTCCTCCGGAACGTCGATGATAGCCTGTTCCATCGGCTCCAGCAGGCGGCCGTTTTCGTCCCGCTTGTAGAGAACTTCCGGCTTGCTGACGGCAAATTCATAGCCCTCCCGGCGCATGGTCTCAATGAGGACAGAGAGGTGCAGTTCCCCGCGGCCGGACACTTTGAAGCAATCCGTGCTGTCCGTCTCCTCCACCCGCAGACTCACGTCCGTATTTAATTCCCGGAACAGACGGCTGCGCAGATGACGAGAGGTGACATATTTCCCCTCCTGGCCCGCAAAAGGAGAATCGTTGACCAGAAACTGCATGGCGATGGTGGGTTCACTGATCTTTTGAAATGGAATGGGAACCGGATGTTCCGGAGAGCAAAGGGTGTCACCGATATGAATGTCCGCAATGCCGGAAATGGCGACAATGGAACCGATGCCCGCCTCAGTCACTTCTTTTTTCTCCAGACCCTCGAATTCGTAGAGTTTGCTTACCTTTACCTTGCGGGTCGATTCCGGATCGTGGGCGTTGACGATCACCACCTCCTGGTTGACACGGATGCTTCCATTGTCCACCTTTCCGACCCCGATCCGCCCCACATAATCATTGTAATCAATGGTGCTGATTAAAACCTGGGTCGCTGCGTCCGGATCACCGGTGGGAGCGGGGATGGAGGAGAGAATGGTCTCAAATAAAGGTTCCATGCTGGTGCCGGGTTCGTCCGGAGAAAGGCTGGCTACCCCGGTTTTTGCCGAGGTAAAAACGAAGGGACAGTCCAGCTGTTCTTCTGACGCGTCCAGATCCATGAAAAGTTCCAGCACTTCGTCCACGACTTCCTTCGGTCTGGCGTCCGGCCTGTCAATTTTGTTGACGCAGACGACCACCGGCAAATCCAGTTCCAGCGCCTTTTGCAGTACGAAACGCGTCTGCGGCATGGGTCCCTCAAACGCGTCCACCACCAGGATCACGCCATTGACCATCTTCAGCACCCGCTCCACCTCGCCGCCGAAATCGGCGTGGCCAGG
>CAZROZ010000116.1:0-517 GCA_964601745.1 uncultured Lachnospiraceae bacterium
CTTGAACATCTCAATACCGGTGACTACGACCTTCCGGGTATCTTCCTTGATTCCAATGATCTCAACTTCCTCGGAGATATGAAGGGTACCGCGCTCCACTCTGCCAGTGGCAACAGTGCCGCGGCCGGTGATAGAGAATACATCCTCAACAGGCATCAGGAACGGCTGATCCGTCGCACGCTGTGGATCCGGAATGTAGGAATCCACGGTATCCATGATCTTGTCGCCCCAAGGCCCCATGGGATCTTCCAGTGCCATCAGAGCAGAGCCCTGAATGATGGGGCAATCGGTGAATCCGTACTCCTCCAGCTGCTCGGTGATCTCCATCTCTACCAGCTCCAGCAGCTCAGGGTCATCCACCATATCACACTTATTCATGAAGACAACGATATAGGGAACACCCACCTGACGGGCAAGCAGGATGTGCTCTTTGGTCTGAGCCATCACACCATCGGTAGCCGCGACAACCAGGATAGCACCGTCCATCTGGGCAGCTCCGGTAATCATGTTCTTTACA
>CAZROZ010000116.1:543-6083 GCA_964601745.1 uncultured Lachnospiraceae bacterium
TGGGCATAGTGCCGATTTGCGGTCTCATATTCAATGTGGGCAGTAGAAATGGTGATACCACGTGCTCTCTCTTCCGGCGCTTTATCAATGCTCTCGAAAGGAACATACTCACCGGTGCCCAGTCTCATATGCAGTGTCTTTGTAATAGCGGCTGTCAAAGTTGTCTTACCATGGTCAACGTGACCGATTGTACCGATATTACAATGGGGTTTGGTTCTTTCAAATTTCGCTTTTGCCATTGTGAATTTTCCTCCTTTTGTCTTTTCCTCCCGCCTGATTGGGAGGAAGATGTCCTACAACTTTGCGGGCAGGACAAGCATAGTGTCCACTACCGCTACACGGTGGCCATTATAGTGCATTTTCTGCCCCTTTTCAAGCAGAATTTACCGCAAGTAGCTACAGTACGCGCCTGACCGCATCCACAGCGAAACGCAGGATGTGGAATTCATTTTTGTATCATCAGTATCAAAATCGTTATCTTCCGGACTTCGCCATCAGCACTTTCTCCTGGATATTCTTGGGAACGGGTTCATATCTCTCGAAGAACATGGAGAAATTACCGCGCCCCTGCGTCTTGGAGCGAAGGTCAGTGGAATAGCCGAACATTTCCGCCAGCGGAACGAACCCGCGGACCAGTTTGCCGCCTCCCACATCATCCATGCCCTCAATGCGTCCCCGCCGGGCGTTCAGATCACCGATCACGTCGCCCATGTATTCCTCCGGCATCGTGACTTCCACCTTCATGATCGGTTCCAGCAGAATCGCGTCCGCCTTACTCATGGCATCCTTGAAAGCCATGGATCCCGCGATATGGAAAGCCAGCTCCGAAGAGTCCACTTCGTGGAAAGAACCGTCAAAGACATTCGCGTGAATGCCGATGACAGGAAAACCTCCCAAGATTCCAGCTTTGGTCGCTTCCTCAATGCCTTCGCCCACAGCGGGAATATACTCCTTGGGGATGGCACCGCCCACCACAGTGGACTCAAATCGAAACAATTCATCCCCGTTTGGATCCATCGGCTCAAATTTCACTTTGCAATGACCGTATTGGCCGCGGCCGCCAGACTGGCGAATGTATTTGCTGTCTACCTCGACAGGCTTGGTGATGGTCTCTTTGTAGGCAACTTGAGGTGCGCCTACATTTGCCTCCACTTTAAATTCACGGAGCAGCCGGTCTACAATAATCTCCAGATGGAGCTCTCCCATGCCGGCGATGATGGTCTGTCCGGTCTCCTGATTGGTGTGGGCCTTGAAAGTGGGGTCCTCCTCTGCCAACTTGGCCAGGGCCTCCCCCATTTTACTCTGACTGGCTTTGGTCTTCGGCTCAATGGCCAGCTCAATCACCGGTTCCGGAAATTCCATGGATTCCAGGATCACGGGATGGTTCTCATCACAGATGGTATCGCCGGTGGTAGTCGCCCGAAAGCCCACCGCCGCGGCGATATCGCCGGAGTATACCTTTTCCAGTTCTTTCCGCTTATTGGCATGCATTTGTAGAATACGGCCCACTCGCTCTTTCTTGCCTTTGGTGGCATTTAAGACATAGGAACCGGCGGTCATCGTTCCAGAGTAAACCCGGAAAAAGGCCAATTTCCCAACGAAGGGATCCGCCATGATTTTAAAAGCGAGAGCGGCAAAAGGCTCTTCATCAGAAGAGTGGCGGATCACAGGATTCCCGGCCAGATCCACGCCCTGAATGGCGGGAATATCAGTGGGAGCCGGCATATACTCGATGACGGCATCCAAGAGTTTCTGCACGCCCTTATTCCGATAGGCACTGCCGCAGCAGACAGGAACAGCCTTGCACTCACAGGTCGCTTTCCGCAGAACGGCTTTCATATCGGCGACAGAGGGCTCCTCTCCGTCCAGATACTGCAGCATCAGGTCATCATCCAGCTCGCAGATCTTCTCCACCAGCTCCGTGTGATAGAGCTCCGCGTCCGCTTTCATCTCATCGGGGATGGGGACGACAGAAATGTCCTCTCCCTTTTCATCATTATACAGGTAAGCCTGCATTTCGAATAGATCAATCAACCCGCGGAAAGATTCTTCCTTTCCCACAGGTAACTGCACACAGATCGCATTCTTCCCCAGACGGTCGCGGATCATATCCACGGCGTGATAGAAATCTGCGCCCATGATGTCCATCTTATTGATGAACGCCATGCGGGGGACATTGTAGGTATCTGCCTGCCTCCAAACATTCTCAGACTGCGGTTCAACGCCGCCCTTCGCGCAGAATACACCGATTGCACCGTCCAGGACACGCAGAGAACGTTCCACTTCTACGGTAAAATCCACATGGCCCGGCGTGTCAATGATGTTGATCCGGTGCTCCAGGGCATCCGGATCCGCCTTCGTTTCCTTCTGCAGGGTCCAGTGACAGGTAGTGGCGGCAGACGTAATCGTGATGCCCCGCTCCATCTCCTGGTCCATCCAGTCCATGGTGGCTGTACCCTCGTGAGTGTCGCCCATCTTGTAGTTCACACCGGTGTAGTATAAAATCCGCTCGGTGAGCGTGGTCTTGCCCGCATCAATGTGAGCCATGATCCCGATGTTTCTCGTCCTCTCCAACGGGTATTCTCTTTCAGACAATACTTCTCCTCCTCACTTAAAAAAGCATTCGCCGGTCAGATACGGTCTCTTTCCGCCCGGAAAAGTCCGCACAGGAGCAGGACCGATGAGACCCCACAGATCAATCTGGGACAGCAGAGCCACATTTTCAAAAAATAAAGCTGTTACTGAAAATGCGGGGAAAACTGCTCAGAATCTGTAATGCGCAAAAGCCTTGTTGGCCTCTGCCATCTTATGCATATCCTCTTTCCTTTTCACAGAAGCCCCAGTATTATTCATTGCATCGATCAATTCATTGGCAAGACGTTCCCGCTGGGTTTTCTCTCCTCTCTTGCGGGAGAACATGGTGATCCAGCGCAGTGCCAATGCCTGACGGCGATCCGGCCTCACCTCAATGGGGACCTGATAGGTAGCGCCGCCGATTCGTCTCGCCTTGACTTCCAGTACAGGCATGACATTGTTCATCGCCTGCTCGAAGACATCAACGGGATCCTTCCCGGTCTTTTCCTGGATCAGATCAAAAGCGCCGTAAACGATTTTCTCCGCGACGCTTTTCTTGCCGTCCAGCATGATGTTGTTGATCAGCTTCGACACGACCTTGTTGTTGTAGATCGGATCCGCCAGCACATCTCTTTTCGGAATATGTCCTTTACGTGGCACGTTACTTCCCTCCTTAGCAGAATATTCATTCTTCGGTACTCACAACTTCTTTTTGTGTGTCCGTGCACGGTTTAATCTTATCAGAAAACGGTCCCCTCGGACCGATGGTGCTCTATTGATGGCGATTTATAATAGAAAGAACCAAAACGGTTTTCAGTTTAAAATTAATCCGGCACTGTACAATGGAAATAACCCAGGGAAATTATTTCTTCTTCGCGTCCTTGGGTCTCTTAGCGCCGTATTTTGAACGGGCCTGTCTCCTCTTGGCAACACCGGCCGTATCCAGGGTACCACGGATGATGTGATATCTGGTACCGGGCAGGTCTTTCACTCTGCCGCCGCGGATCAGGACTACGCTATGCTCCTGCAGGTTGTGACCCTCGCCGGGAATGTAACTGGTGACCTCTACTCCATTGGAGAGGCGTACCCTTGCGATCTTCCGCAGAGCGGAATTCGGCTTCTTCGGCGTCGCTGTTCTCACCGCGGTACACACGCCCCGCTTTTGTGGAGAGGACTGGTTGATGGTCCTCTTGCGCAGAGAATTGTACCCATGCTGAAGAGCGGGAGAATTGGACTTTTTCGCGACGGTCGCTCTGCCTTTCTGCACTAGCTGGTTAAAGGTTGGCATTCATTTTCACCTCCTGTCTTTCAAAATGTGCCTGCCATAGTACTTCTACCTAAAAACAGGCGCACGAAGGGATACCCGTCCCAAGACGTGCTTGTTGAGTATAAGGCCTGGTTTGTTCGTTTGTCAAGGTTTTTTCGAAATTTACACCCGGGATCCTTGACGGGGAAAAAGTGGTGGAATATAATTGCAGCGTCGTGAAAAGAGAAGAGAGTTCGTCCCGCCGGGAATGCCTGCAAGAAGCAGGAGCGCCATTTCCGGTCAGGGAGCCAAAAGGAGGTTAGATTGATGAGTCAAGTGTCAAAGGAAATGCGGATTAGTGATATTATTCAACTTGATCAGGGACTGATTCCCGTTTTGATGGCGTCCGGTATGTACTGCATTGGCTGTCCGGCTGCCCAGGCAGAGTCTCTGGAGGATGCCGCCATGGTACACGGAATTCCCGTGGACGAACTGGTAGAACGGCTGAATGAGTATCTGGTGGTGAAATCCGCCTGAGCTTGTGCGGAGATATCGGCAATTGCCAGGAAATACCTGTATACCAGTGATTGCGCGGAACAATCCGTGGGCTTTCATTCATGGTTGCGCCCCGCTTGGGGGGCGTGGGAGTTTACCTTGACATCAGCTTATATGGAAACAACGAAAAAAGAGAGGAAAGAGATTTATGCAGCTGCATCTCTCCTCTCTTTTTTTGATCGTCTTTTCCCGCTTGCAGGGCATGGGAGTTTACTCTCCAATTACAATAAGGGAGTACATAATCGGGTCTATCGTTAACGACAAAGCATCGGTTCACATCACCGACAGGATTGGAATCGCCTTCTCACGGACAATGACTTCGCCGTGCTCCTGGAGATAATCCACAGAAGCATAAGAGACGGGAGCCGCAGCACCGTACTCGGCGATTATATCACAGATTTTAGTAAATTCCTCCGGTGTCTGCTCCCCCTGGGAAATAACCAGATAGTAGAGGGAAGAAGACATCTTGTACACACTGCTGGACCCTTCAAAAGAGTGCACCAAAAGGCTGGCCAGCTGCGTGATCTCTGCCAGAGAGTGAAACGCATACATGCGGGTAAGCTTGGCCTCTGGGAGATCCCCCTCTTTTGTCTCCCCCTCATCGGATGAAGCATGATCCGGCAGCGCATCTCGCATCTCGCGCTGATCCTTGATGGCGCCGATGATTTTGCCAATCTGTTCAAAGACATGGATTACTTCATCCGCATAGGAGGAATCCTCACCCACCTCCAGACCATCCTGCTGGGTAAATCTAGAAAAACGGGTATCCAGTTCATCCGGATCCTCTAATTTGGTAATCACAAGAACAAGAGAATCCCCGGAAAGCGGAGTCGCCTCAATCATCAGCGGGATATTCTCCGCCTCAAATCCAAATTCCAGAAATGCCTGCTGCATCATATCACGAAAAAGCGCCTTGGCACGATCGGTGCCATAGGCCAGTTCGCTGATGTGGAGTTGGCGCTCCTGCAGATCTTCCTGATTCAGTGTACAACGTATCTGATTATCATTTAACTTCTCAAGTTTCACAGAAAAACCATCCTCCTTTCAAGCGTATCATCCCGCCGCCCGTCGTATCCCTTCCCGCAAATTCTCACAGTGGAGAGATCACAGAAAAATCAGAAGCGCGGCACAGGACCACTTCGCATATTCCAAGAAAGTATACGAG
>CAZROZ010000117.1:0-6055 GCA_964601745.1 uncultured Lachnospiraceae bacterium
GATTGGCCTGCGAGCAGTCCATCCGCCTGTCCATTGCGACTGGGCTTTTAGAGTATATTCGCTTCGCCGCGAATATCAGATCAACAAAGATTGACAAGAAGGAGAAATTTCGTGCGTTACTTAATTGGAATTGATTTGGGGACCTCCGCCACCAAGACAGTTTTATTTGATGAAGTGGGGACGGTAGTGGCGTCTGCGTCTCAGGAGTATCCCATGTACCAGCCTCAGAACGGCTGGGCAGAGCAGAAGCCGGAAGATTGGCGGGACGCTGCGCTTTCCACCATCGCCAGGGTGGTAAAAGAGTCCGGTGTGGATAAGGAGGATATCAAGGCGCTGGGCATTTCCGGTCAGATGCACGGCCTGGTGATGCTGGATGAGGCTGGGGAGGTGATCCGGCCTTCGATTATCTGGTGCGACCAGCGGACGGCGAAAGAGTGTGAGGAAATCACCCGTCGTGTGGGAGCGGAGCGCTTAATTCAAATCACCGCGAATCCTGCCTTGACCGGGTTTACCGCCTCCAAGATTCTCTGGGTGCGCAATCATGAGCCGGAAAATTATGCCAGATGCAGGCATATTCTGCTTCCAAAAGATTATGTTCGTTATGTGCTGACCGGAGATTTCGCCACAGAAGTATCGGATGCCTCCGGGATGCAGCTGCTGGACGTGCCGCACCGGTGCTGGTCCGATGAGGTGCTGGAGAAGCTGGAAATCGAGAAATCGCTGCTGGCAAAGGTCTATGAGTCCCCGGAGGTCACTGGTCACATCAGCGAGGAAGTCGCCAAAATAACCGGTCTTTCGACGAAGACTCTCGTGGTGGGAGGTGCGGGGGACAATGCCGCTGCCGCGGTGGGAACCGGAATCGTGAAAGACGGCAAAGCCTTTACGACCATCGGCACCAGCGGCGTGGTGTTCGCCCACAGCAGCAAGCTCACCATTGACCCCAAGGGGAGGGTGCATACCTTCTGTTGCGCAGTGCCGGGATGCTGGCATGTGATGGGTGTGACCCAAGGCGCGGGACTGTCGCTGAAGTGGTTTAAAGACAATTTCTGCGAGGACTATGTGAAAAAGGCAGAGGACGCCGGATGTGATCCCTATGATTTCATCAACGCGGACATCGCGGCGACTCCCCTGGGCAGCCGGAAATTGATCTATCTGCCGTATCTGATGGGGGAGCGGACGCCGCATCTGGATCCGGATTGCAGAGGCGTATTTTTTGGCATTTCGGCGATTCATAAAAAACCGGATTTTCTGCGGGCAATTATGGAAGGCGTCTCGTATTCTCTCAAAGACTGCAATGACATTCTGGTGGAAATGGGCGTCTGTGTGGATGAGATGATGGCATGCGGCGGCGGGGCGAAGAGTCCTATCTGGCGGCAGATGCTGGCGGACATGTATGGCTGTCCGGTGAAGACGGTATCCGCCCAGGAAGGACCGGCATTGGGCGTGGCGATTCTTGCCGGAGTAGGCGCCGGCGTTTACGACAGTGTGGAATCCGCCTGCGAGAAAATGATCGCGGTGGACGCGTGTTGTGAACCGATCCCGGAAAATACAGAGCAATATCATCGCTTTCATGAGATTTATAAGGCGCTTTATCCCTGCCTGAAGGAGCAGTACAAAGCATTGGCAGCGTGCCCGGAGTGATTCTCGGCGCAAGAGAGTGCTCGCGGACTCTTGGCATGAGACATTGCGAGGCTGCTCGCGGACTCTCAGAGGCGGGACATCGCGAGGCTGTCTGCGGACTCTCAGAGGCGGGACATCGCAGGAGTGTGCATGGACACTTGGCAGCGAGGCATCGCAGGACTGTTGCGCCAGAACCCTATGGATCTTTGGCGATGGAATTTCATGGATACGTGATGGCAGAAAGGAGGAGACGCGATGAGAAAGATGCGTAGGCGTTTCCTCCTTTTTCTTACCCTGTTCAGCGTGCTATTATCCTCCGGGTGCGCAGACAGACAGCCTCTTTCCAAAAGCTTTATGGCAATGGACACGTATCTCACGTTCACGATTTACGGTGCCGGAAAGCAGGGGGAAGAAATTCTAGAGCAGGCGAAAGAGCGGGTATTGGAGCTGGAAGCGATGCTCTCGGTCACAAAAGAGGGTAGTGACTTATCCCGGATCAATCACAGCGGGGGAGAGGCAGTAGAAGTTTCCGCCGAGACGGCGGAATTGATCTCTTTCGCGCTTTCCATGGCAGAGGAAACCGGCGGCGCAGTAGATCCCACGATTTATCCTGCCCTGACCGCCTGGGGCTTTACCACGGGAGCATATCAAATTCCGGAAGATGGGGAGCTGAGGCAGGCACTTTCTAAAGTGGGTTATGAGAAGGTCTCTGTGGACGAGAACCGCGTAAGTCTGCCGGAGGGTGTCATGCTGGATCTGGGGGCATTCGCGAAAGGCTTTGCGGGAGACCTCCTGGCTGCGGAATTAAAAGAACAAGGGATCAAAAGCGCAATCCTGGATCTGGGCGGTAATATTCAGACGATCGGCAGAAAACCGGACGGGTCTCTCTGGAAGCTGGGTCTCAAGAATCCGGCGGGAGAGGGATATGTGGGCGTGGTCACGATGGGAGAGGGTGCCTGCGTCACTTCTGGAAATTATGAGCGCTATTTTATAGGGGAGGATGGACAACAGTATGGACATATTTTAGATCCCGCTTCCGGATCTCCGGTGCATAACGGACTCCTTTCCGCCACCGTGATTGCGGAGCAGGGAAGAGAGGGGGATGCGCTCTCCACGGCTCTTTTCGTCATGGGAAGGGAAAAGGCGGAATCTTTCTGGAGAGAGCGGGATGATTTTGAGATGATTCTGATCTGTGAGGATGGGACGATACTGGTTAGCGAGGGGGTTGCGGACGATTTTTCCCTCAGTGAGGACGTGGAAGACGAATATCAGATCAAGGTGATCTCACGGGAAAGTGGAAAATAGAGCATTTGAGGAGATTCTACCTTCGCAAATAAGTATTTATAAAAATTGTCTCAAAAATGTTGTCAAAAAGAAATATTTACTTTTTGAATCGACAGTCGTCTGATTGCAAGATCGGTTTAGGAGGTTTCGGAGAAAGAAAATGCAGTGTGTCACCCATTATCAGTCTCCCATCGGCCCCATTTTATTGGCAGCGGATGACAGTGGCCTCACTGGCCTCTGGTTTGAGGGGCAGGAATGTTACGCTTTCCCTTTGGGTATAGAGCGGGAGGAAAGGGAAATCCAGGTTCTCGTGGAGACGAGGCATTGGCTGGATCTTTATTTTTCCGGAAAGCAGCCTGATTTTGACGTGCCGCTTCATTTGACTGGTACGGCTTTTCAGAATGAGATCTGGAAAATGATTCGCGCCATTGCCTATGGCACGACCACGACGTATGGGGAGATTGCCAGGGAGTATGCCGCTAAAATGGGTTTTCCGAGAATGTCGGCGCAGGCAGTGGGCGGAGCCGTCGGGCGCAATCCGATCTCCATTCTTGTCCCGTGTCACCGTGTTGTCGGAGCGGATGGCAGTTTGACCGGGTATGCCGGAGGTTTGGAGAGGAAGCGCTTCCTTCTGGAGCTGGAAGCCGATTCCCTCCATTCCCTGCCAGAAAAATCCTTGATTGGATACTGAATTGAAATCATTAGATACTGAATAGAAATCATTTGATATTGAAATTCAAATGCAAAAGCCCGAAACGTAATGCCTCGGGCTTTCATTCATGGTGGTGCTCCACATGTGGGGCATGGGAGTTTACTCAAATTTCCCCCTGCAACTTCTCAGGAATTTCGCAGGTGGACCGAATCGAAACAAAGCGCTGCTCCTTCCCACTTTCTAGAATGCCAGTCAGAACTTCCATCACGTGAAAGGCGAGTTCCGCACTGACGCGGCTTCTTTTGCCGCTCAGGATAGCATCCGCCATGTCTGCGACGCCAAGGCCTCGACTATTTTCCCTGTAGGGGTTTACAGGCTGAATTTCCTCAAATTCCGCTGGCTGCCTGGGATCCGCAGGCGGCACCATGACTCGGACCGGCGCTCCGAATGTATTGGGATCACCCAGTTCCATGATCCCCTTGGTGCCGTAAATCCGCATGAGCACCAGTTCCCTCATGACGCTGTCTCCATCCATCATCATGGTGCCGGTCACGCCGCTCCTTAATGTCAGAGCTGCGGAAACGCTGGTTTCATTGGGGCAGGGAAGTGCCTGTCCGAATTGCGGGTGATTCGGGATCACATAGTGGTAATGTTCCGGATACGTGGTGAAGGCCGCCACCTGGGAGACGGGACCCAACAGACTGACAAGGGCAGTCATGTGATAGACCGCATAGTCATAGCACATGCCGGGACCTTTTTCCCGCAGAAAGGGAATGACATTCAGCAGGATCTCCCAATTCCGATTGGCAGTGATCATAAATCCGCTCACATCGCCGATGGTTCCCGCGTCCAGCACAGACTTTGCCGTTTGGATCCCGGAGCCCAGGAAGGTGTCCGGTGCGCTGCCCAGATAGAGTCCCTTCTCTTTGGCGAGAGCAATGAGTTCCTCAGCCTGCGCCAGGTCATCGGTCAAGGTCTTCTCCGTGTAGACGTGTTTTCCCGCCTCCAGAGCGGCTTTGACAATCTCATAGTGAGAACCGACGGGAGTCAGATTCACCACTAGTTCAATTTCAGGATCTGCCAGCAACTCCTCCACGGTGTAGCATTCGATGCCGAATTGCTCCGCCCTAGATTGAGCGTGCTCTTTATGCTTGGATGCCACGGCTTTCACCCGCAGCATATGGAACCGTGTCGTCATGTTCTGCAGATAAATCTCACTGATCATGCCTGAGCCGACGACGCCGACGCAAATGGTTTCTTTCATCGTTAAAATTCTCCTTTTCTTTTCAAAGTGTGTTCTCCTCTCCTGACTGGATTGTCTGATTCAGGAAAGGGCAATCTTCTGCAGTTAGCGGCTCCAGCTGCTCCTCACTGGGCATGTTCCCTCATCCAGCGGATGGATTGGATCAATTTTGCGGCCATGTCCGTGGAACCGAATAATTCAATGATTCCAGCACCTTGATATCCAAGCTCTCTCATCTCAGCGATGATTTCTGGAATGTGCATCTCTCCCTTTCCCACTACCGCAGGATAATAGATCCTGCCGCTCTGGGTGAGATAGGGTGTCTTTTCCACCCCATTCTGGTCATCATTTTCCACCCGGTCCTTCAAATGGAGGGTGACGATTTTGTCCTTGTAATAGGCAAATTCCTCCATCACATCGTCATCGCAGGGGATGAAATTGCCAGTGTCAAAGCTGCACTTTAAATCTGGAATTTCCTCGTAAAAGCGGCGCAGCACCTCCGGAAATACAATCGGTGAGGAAAAAACGTCATAGTCCTCCAGCGTGACCGCGACATGTTTGAAATCGCCGTATTCTTTTGCCCTGCGCACGGCTTCTATCATGGTCACGATTTCTCCATCCCGGGCAGCCACTTCCTCCCGGGTGACTCTTGTCGGATCCTCTCTGTCATGAAAAAAGCCCGGCGTGATGAGGACATGTTCCGCCCCATTTCTCGCGGCGCAGTCCACCAGGGATGTGTAGGCTTCTCTGGCTTCGTCCTCTGTCATGGTGTTGAACGGGATGGTATCCCACAGTCCTTCCAGCGCAAGGCCGATGTGATGCAGCAGCGGAATCAACTGCCCTTCCTTTTCTTTCATGCACCAGGAATAACTGGCGTATACAGATTCCAGTCCTTCTTGCTTTAGCTGTGTCAAAAATAAGTCTAGAGATGTTCCAGTTTCTTTTGCCGCTTGGCCGATGTTCTCTAAAAACGCGGAAATCCTCAAGGTTTCCTCCTCCTTCCTTAAAAAATTGTTTGAATCAAAAGCGCATCTTATCCGTTGGCTTTCATTTATGGTGGTGCCCCACATGTGGGGCATGGGGGTTTACCTTGGCATCATCTTGTATGGTTGTCTTAGTGTACTCCATCGGGAGCTGCGGTATCAAGTGATTTTCATCGATTCCCGCAATGGATCATAAGCTTTCAGGACCATGCATAGCAGCGTCTTTAAGGAAACAGGCACCTGCTCTACTTCCTCACGATGTCTTGGCTACCT
>CAZROZ010000118.1:0-6009 GCA_964601745.1 uncultured Lachnospiraceae bacterium
AAAAGTATCCTTCCTGTGAGCAAAAATCTGTCCTACTCTCCTATTTCCCCCTGGCGGTATCCGGTTGTGAAAGTGGGATCGTATAATTTGCTGCGCTGATACCCAGATTCCAGAAAATGTCCCGCCAGCACCAGCGCTGTCCGGTTGATCCCCGCCTTCTCCCCGGCAGCGGGTAGTGTCTCCACCGTACAACGCACCACTTTCTCATCCGGCCAGGTGGCCTTATAGACCAAGGCGGCCGGCGTATCCGGATCCATCCCCCCAGCGATGAGTTCCTCCCGCACCGCGTCCAGCATTCCGGCAGATAAAAAAAGTGCCAGACTGCAGTCATGTGCGGCCAGAGATGACAGTTTCTCCTTTTCCGGCACGGGTGTCCGTCCCGCGATCCGGCTTAAAATCAGAGTCTGACTCACCCCCGGCAAGGTGTATTCCACCGGCAGCGCCGCGGCAGCGGCACTGAAACTGGAAACGCCCGGCGTCACATCGAAGGAAATCCCCAGAGCCGTCAGCGCGTCCATCTGCTCCTTTATTGCCCCGTATACAGAAGGGTCGCCGGAGTGCAGCCGCACCGTCTTTTCACCCGTGCTTTCTGCCTCCCGCATCAAGGCGATGACCTGCTCCAGCGTCAATTTCGCGCTGTCTTCCAGTCTGCAGCCCTGCCTGGCGAAATTCAGCAGCTCCGGGTTGATCAGGCTCCCGGCATAGATCACCAGATCCGCCTCCTGTAAGAGACGAAGGCCCCGGATCGTGATGAGATCCACCGCCCCCGGTCCGGCTCCCACAAAATGTATCACGGCAATCCTCCCTTCTCGCGTAGTCGAAAAATCCGGCGCAAGGGATCCTCGGTGGCAGCGCTCGCATTTCTCTATGCTTCTCCCCGCCACTCCCGCAGAATCTCCTTCGCCTGTCTGGTCGCTCCTAAAGTTTGATAAGTCTGAGAAAATAGAACAGCGCCGACCTGATAAGTATCCGCCCGCCTGGATAGATGCGCGGAGATGGCGGCAAGAATCGAGGCCATGACTTCCTCCATGAGACCCGCCTGCTGCAACAGAGCCAGAGCGGCATCCGCCGTGGCGCACTGCATCAGCTGGCGGCACAAGGTCTGCCCCGCTCCCGCCATGGCGGCATGGGCACAGAAAATTTCCATCCTGCCGTCCGCCTGCCTGGAATGGGTATTCATGATGCCTGCCGCCAGTTTTACCAGCTTTCCCACGTGACCGACCAGGAGCACCTGGGAAAAATCGTAAATTTCCGCCAAATCCAGTGCTTCTCCGATGAAATTCGAGCAGAGCGCCACCGGTGCCAGGTCAAAAAATCCCTGCTCCTTGCAGTAATTCATCCCGTAATTTCCCGGGGTCAGAATCAGTCTCCTTCCCTGCGTCGCCGCCTGCCGCAGATCACATTCGATGGTGTCGATCAGGGCGGCATGACTCATCGGCTCCACGATCCCGGAAGTGCCCAGAATCGAAAGCCCGCCCTCGATGCCCAGCCGGGGATTGAAGGTCTTTTTCGCCAATTCCTCCCCGCCCGGGATGGACAAGGTCACCGTGAAACCGCCCCGGTATCCTGCCCTCTCGCAGACCGCGCAGGCCTGCTCCAGGATCATCTGTCTGGGGATGGTATTGATAGCAGCCTCCCCCACGGGCTGATCCAGACCGGGTTTGGTCACCCGCCCGATGCCGGCACCACCCGCGATCAATCTCTGTCCGTCCTGCCGCAGCGAGACCTCCGCTATCACCGTGACTCCGTCCGTACAATCGGTGTCATCTCCCGCGTCCTTAACCACCCCGCAGCGAGCCGTCTTCTCATCCACCCGTTCCAGAATTTCCGGCAAAAGCCGCACCGTCCAGCCTTTCGGAGTAACCAGTGATAACACGCCAGGTTTCTCTCCTGTGAGCAGCAATTGCAGCGCCCCTCCCGCAGCCAGCGCCGCGCAGGTTCCGGTGGTATAGCCGCACCGCAGCAATTTTGTTCCATTTCGCACATAATGCTCAAATGACATTGATACTATAGCCTTTCTTGGAAGCAATTGCAAGCAAATGGTGATTTCCCTCATTCATTGTACCGAATTTTGTCAGCGGACAGAGCACTTTCCCGCAGCGATCCATCCACACTTCCGCCTCCGCGATCGCCTCTTCCCCCACAGCCTCAAAAGCGGGCACACTCAGCACTTTCACCGCCAGCGCACGGGCCACAGGAAAGTCCAGATCGTTCTCCTGCAGCACGCCTGCCACAAAAGGAATTCCCTTTCTCTGCAGCATACGATAGCAGTCGATACCCTCGCCGCCGCCACCGATGACAAAGACCCGGGGCTCCCCGGAAGGCGCTTCCAATTCCGGTGCGGCAAACTGCGCAATGTAACTCCCTGCCTCCATGTCATAGAGAGATTCGATGGCACTCCCGCCAAAGACTTCCTCGGTTCTGCCCAATGCCGTGATCCTGCCGTCCTTGACGCAGGCCACCCGATCGGAAATTTTCTGTGCCAAATCCAATTCATGGAGGGAGAGAATCACCGAGAGGTGAGCGGTTCTGGTCAATTCCCGCAGGATAGAGAGCAATTTCACCTTATGACGGATATCTAAATAGGAAGTCGGTTCATCCAGCAACAAAATCTTCGGATCCTGACACAACGCCCGCGCCAGCATCACCAGCTGTCCCTCTCCGTCACTGACCTGCAGAAAGTCTTTCTCTGCCAGATAGGAAACCCCGGTCAATTCCATGGCTTCCTCCACCCGTCTCCGATCCTCGGCAGATAATTTCCCGAATAATCCCGTGTACGGTGCCCGGCCCAATTCCACCACATCCCTGCAGGTGACCCGCTCCGGCAGAGGCCGCCTGGTCAAGAGCAATGCCGCCTCTCTGGCCAGTTCTCCTTCTTTGTAGGCGGTCAGGTCCCTTCCCCCCAGCACGATCCTCCCTCCCAAGGGCTGTAGTCTGCGAGTCAGCGTCTTTAGCAATGTGGATTTTCCGGCTCCATTGGGACCAATCAGAGTGAGGATCTCCCCTGAATAGAGGGAAAAAGAGACCTCCTGAAGCACCACATGCCTGCCATATCCCGCCGCCACGCGATCTAGTAGCAGCGTGGGCTCCTCAGGTAGCGGTTTCCTGTCTTCCTTCAGAATATTGTGATGAAAAAAAGAGCCATCCCCTTCCCTACTCATTTCTCCCCTCCTTCTTCCTGGCTGCCATGATCCAGATCACAATCGGTGCGCCAAAAATGGCTGTCACAGAGCTGATGGATAATTCTGTGGGAGAAAAAAGCGTCCTCGCCAGCAGATCGCTGAACAGGCAGAAAACGCCGCCACCCAAAAAGCAGGCAGGCAGCAGCACCAATGGCTTTGAGGTGCCAAAGAGCGTCCTCATCAGGTGCGGCACCGCAATGCCCACAAAGGAGATGGGTCCGGCAAACGCCGTCACGCAAGCGGAGAGCAGACTGGAGAGCAAAATCAGTGCCAGTCGGAAGAGCGGGACCCGCACCCCCATGCTGGCGGCATACGTCTCCCCCAAAGCGTAGAGCTGCATGGATTTTGCCAGAAACAGGCTCAACACGCCGCACAGAGAGATGATGGGGACCAGCACTGCCAAATTACCCCAGGTGATCCCGGAAAAGCTGCCCAGAGACCAGTTGTGCAAATTGACAATATTGGAATCATCCGCGAATGTCACCAGCAAATCCGTCACAGCGGAGCAAAGATACCCGATCATCACCCCGCAGATCACCAAGGACGACATGCGGGGGACTTTTCCGGCGATCAGCAAAACAAATCCCAGGGACAAGAGTGCCCCCGCAAACGCCGCGCCGATCATGGCTCCGGAGGAGAGCACCCTCCCCGCCCGCAGCGAGGTGATCATCAAGAGTGCCACCACCAGCTTCGCACTGGAGGAAATGCCCAACACAAATGGCCCTGCGATGGGATTGGAGAAAAACTGCTGCAACAGATAGCCCGCCAGGGATAAGGCGCCGCCAAGCCAGAGGGCGGCAAGCATCCGGGGCAGTCTCATCTCCCAGAGAATTCTGGCTCCGATGGGTTCCCCTTCCGGATGGAAAAGGAGGGAAAGCACCTGGGAAAACGGAATCGAAACGCTGCCGCTGGCCAGATTGAGCAGCAGTAAAACCCCCAGCGCCACCAGCAAAACCGCATATCCAAACGCCCAGCGCACCCTTCGCTTCATCCCGAGTCTCCTTCCCTCCTGCAATTTCCTTCTGTCAAACAAAGTTCCTTTTTCCCCTGCGATTTCCTTTTGTCAGACGATGTCCCTTTTTTCCCTGCGATTTCCTTTTGTCAGACAATGTCCCTTTTTTCCTGCGATTTCCTTTTGTCAAATGATGTCCTGTCCTACTTGAGCCGATACAGATAGCGCAGCTCCTCATCCGGCACATCCGGATCCTCGATGATTTTATGAAAATCCATCCAGATCTCTCCCAGGCCGGTGACCTGCTGAAACACATCTTTCCCGGTACACCAGACATTGCCCTCCTGAAACGCCGGAAAATCAGCCAGCAGCTCACTTTTGCCCAGCAATTCCTCCCGGGTAGTGAGCGCAGCGTCGATGGTACTGTTATAGATCAAAATATCAGCCTGCACCGCGCCGGCATAAATCGCCTCCATCTGCAGATTCATGGTGCTGAGATTATTATCGTCCGGAACAAGATCCGCGAAGGCATACTGTCCGCCGGCCATGGAAATCATGCGGGAGAGATAATCGCCCGGTTTGCGCACCGTCACCGTTCCAGCTGAATTGATGGAGAAATAGGCCACCGATGGTCCGTCTTTCGCACTCTCCTCCCGCAGAATCGGTGCCAGCTCTTCACAGGTCTGATCAAAAAAGTCCACGGCTTCCCGCAATTTTCCGGTCAAAAGCCCATAGAGCTTGATCCATTCCAGCCGCCCCAATGGATGATCCTCATAGCTGGAACGCTCCTCAATGACTGGAATCCCGCACTCCTTTAAGGCATCTTTTACCTTCGGGCTGTGGGTGATCATGGTGGATTCGATGGCCAGCGCACACTCCCCCTGCAGCAGCTGCTCGTAATCCGGCTGACTGTAACTGCCCACATAGCGCATCGCGCCGCTGTCCAGAGCGTCAATGACCTCCGGAAGGCTCCAATTCTCCCGGGTCGTACTGGTGTATCGCACCCGGTCCAGCACCTTGAGCTGCCGGAAGAAATCCATGGCAGAGGAGGCCGCCAGGTAGATGTTGGAGCAGGGAATCGTGATAACCGGATACTGATCCGACAGCTCCTGGGGCGGATCAGCGCCCTCTTCCCTCAGCACAAAGGAGTCCTCCCCCGAAATCGTCAGCAGATAGATCCCATTCTGGTATTCATCGACTGAAAATTCCGTGGCATAGGACAACGCCATCTGCCCCTGGGATTTCCCCGGATCCGCCTCCTGGGTCTCCTTCCTCCCGCATCCGGTCAAAAGGGCGAAGAGAAAGATCCCCAAGAACAAGGGCAAATACCGACAAAAAGACGTCTTCCCGGAAAAAGTTCCCATCTGTCTGAAAGAGAACGCCCGAGAACGTTTCATTTTCTTGTGTAATTTCATCATTTTATTTCCCGTAAGATCCGTAAGATCCCTCGACCTGTTGTCCTTTCCTTCATGGTGGCGCCCCGCCTGCGGGGGATGAAAGATTACTTCTCCTGAACGGAAGCCGGGTCAAAAGTCACGGTATACGCAATTTCATGAGGCTTGCTCATGGCTGTGGTGTCCGCCAGGATGGAAATCGGCACATCCAGAGCCGGAATTGGAATGGCAAAGGGAGATCCGTCCGTGTCCACCTCCGCAGCCCGCTCATATTTGACCTCTCCAATCTTCACGTAATCATAATTAGGGCTGTCAAAAATAAGAATCACTGTCATTTCTCCCTCTTTGACGGTGAGTTCAGCCGGGCTGTACAGAGTCGTCTTCCCGGAACCGCCTGTCAGCTCCACCTCCACGGTATATGTTCCGTCCGCCAGCACAGTTCCTGCCGGTGCGGCGCCATCCTGATAGGCAGAGGACGGCA
>CAZROZ010000119.1:0-5142 GCA_964601745.1 uncultured Lachnospiraceae bacterium
GAATGGCCTCCCGCTTGAAGTAATCGCCGAAGGAGAAATTGCCCAGCATCTCAAAAAAAGTACCGTGCCGCGCGGTCTTCCCCACATTCTCAATGTCGCCGGTGCGGATACACTTCTGACAAGTCGTAACCCGTCTGCACGGCGGAATCTCCTGCCCGGTGAAATACGGCTTCAGAGGCGCCATTCCGGAATTGATCAGCAACAAACTCTTGTCATTGCGGGGGACCAGCGAAAAACTATGCAGTCTCAAATGACCTTTGCTCTCAAAAAACTCCAGGAACATCTTCCTGAGTTCATTCACACCATATGCCTTCACCCTGCTACTCCCTCTCCTATTGTTCCTGTGTCTTCGCCTGTTCTTTCTTCTTCGTCTTTGCGTCCCGCAATTTCTTCCCGCACAGTACACCCGCCACGGCAACTGCCATGTACAAGATGTATTTCAGTCCATAAGATAAAAAAGCCTGAATCAAATTCATGATGTGACGCTCCTTTCTGACGAATGCGATTTTCTTATGTCAAAACCCGCTCTATGGTCAGATATTATAAAGTAACTCTCTCCCTCTGACAAGCAAAAAATAGTTTCTATATATCCCGGTTTATTCCTCATAGCGACGGGATTTTCCCTCTTGATTGGACTAATTTTTGCGAGAAGTGCCTTCTTTTTTGCCGGAAGATTCTCCCTGCCGGGGTGTGACATGCCGGGTGATCAATTCGTCCATAATATCCCGCAGAGGAATGTGAAGGGCGGCCAGCATTACCATGATGTGATAGAGCAGGTCCGCGGTCTCATAGCGAACTTCCTCTTTCTCCCCCTGCATACCGGCGATCACCATCTCCACACTCTCCTCCCCGCATTTTTGGAGGATTCTCGGGAGACCTGCGTCAAAGAGCTGACTGGTATAGGAGCCTTCCCGCCTCGTCTCCATGCGGGAGCGCATGGTCTTTTCCAGTTCTGTCAGCATATGGAAATAGTCAATCGTGCGGTGATCCGGATTATAAAGGTCCGTAAAGAAGCACGTCTCCGCGCCGGTGTGGCAGGCCGGGCCACAGGGGTGCACGGTGGCGAGAATCGTATCTCTGTCGCAATCCACCCGCAGGCGTTCCACCTGCATGAAATTTCCAGAAGTCTCCCCCTTCACCCAGAGCGTCTGCCGGCTGCGGCTGTAAAAAGTGAGGAGTCCGCTCCGCAAAGTATGATTCAACGCCTCTTCATTCATGTATCCCAGCATCAACACTCTCCCGCCGTCCGCATCCTGAGCGATGCAGGGGACGAGCCCATCCGGTCCCTTTTTTAGCCGAGAAAAAGGATTCGGGTCCTCAGCAATGTCAACCGGCTCTCCGGCGTTTTCTATCTGTTTTTGATTCTCTTCTTTCCAGCGCATCCTCAGATGAGAAATTTCGCTCTCCTGATCGGAAAAGCCTTCACTCACAATACCGGCACAACCGGGAAAGGCCAGCCACTGTCCCGCTTCTCGCACATTCTGTGAGAAATCACCCCAAATCAGCACCTTGCCCAGTTCCTCCGGGCGTGCGCTCTCTTCCCGCCGGGACAGACGCATCAGAAAATCTGATGTGCTGCCGTCCTTTTGTCTAGGCAGACGCAGCAAAAGGTCCGGGGTGCTGCCGTCTTCCTGTCTGTAGTCCGATTTTATTTCAGAAAGCCTGGGCAAATCTTTCTCCTCCATGCCCAGCAGGATTCGAAAATTTCCCTCAAACCGCGCGATGATATCCCGGATCAGTGCGGGATCCGGATGATCCTTAGCCCAAAAAAGCAACCGGCTGGCACCGGCATAGAGCAGCTCTTTTGCGTCCCGAATGGACTCCACCCGCGTCCCCACCAGCAAGGAGCAGCCGCAGTTGGCGTGGATTTTCCGGAGCAGGGAGATGACCTGCTTCTTCTCCAGACCGGGAGTTTCCTGATTGTCCAGCAAAATTTCATCCGCTCCATTTTTCGCGGCGACAAGCGCCCGGGCGGTGAGCTCCTCCTGCGTGAGAGTGCCGCAGGAAAGTACGGCAATTATCTTTTTCTCTGTGTTCTCTATGTACATGTTGATTATCCTCATGTTGCCATATTTGTCCTGTCAGGCTCATCCCTCTGCCCGCAGATATTTATCTTACAGACTCCCCTTGGTGGAGAGCACTCCCGTCAGCCTGGGCTCATAGGAGACAGCTTGATCCAGCGCTTTGCCGAACGCTTTCATCATCGCCTCGATGACGTGATGGGCATTTTCTCCCCGCAGAACGCAAAAGTGCAAATTCATCTCCCCCCGCATACTAACGGCATAGAAGAACTCCTGCACCAGCTGCGTATCAAAATCCCCCACCATGGGCACCGAGAATACCGGGTCCGCGCAGTAATACGGCCGTCCGGACAGATCAACGGCGCAAAGCACCAGTGCCTCGTCCATGGGGAGAATGCACTGGCCGAACCGGCGAATGCCACTCTTTTCCCCCAGGGCATTTTTGATCGCTTCCCCCAGCACCAGACCGCAGTCCTCCACCGTATGATGCCCGTCCACATGCAAATCTCCCCTGCACTGCACGTCGAGATCAAAGAATCCGTGGCGGGAAAAACTGGTCAGCATATGATCAAAAAAACCAATGCCGGTCTCAATCCGGGAGGCTCCTGTTCCATCTATGGTAAGCGAAAGCGAGATATCCGTTTCCCCGGTGACCCGATGCACGGACGCTCTTCTCTTTTGAATCTCCTCGTTCATTCTGAAGCCTCCTCCGTCGTCACTTCATCCCCAAACCGCACCGCGATGGAATTCGCGTGGGCAGTGAGATGTTCCGCCTTGGCGAAAGTCATGATTGGCTCCGCCGCCTTTTCCAGCGCCTCCCTGGAGTAGGAAATAATGCTGGACTTTTTGACAAAGTCATCCACACCCAGAGGAGAAAAATATCTGGCAGTCCCATTGGTGGGAAGCACATGATTGGGCCCCGCAAAATAATCCCCCAGCGGCTCACTGCTGTAAGGTCCCAGGAAAATCGCGCCAGCATTTCGAATTTTTGTCATCACCGTAAACGGATCTTTCGTGACGATTTCCAGGTGCTCGGAGGCGATGTCATTCACCGTGTCGATGGCCTCTTCCATGGTGGATGCCACCAGCAAAAAACCGTAATTTTCCAGAGATTTCTCCAGAATCTCCCGTCTGGAGAGCCGAGGGAGGAATGCCTCTATCTCCGCACGCACCGCCTGGGCCAAAGGCAAACTGGTGGTGACCAAAATAGCGGATGCCATCTCGTCATGTTCCGCCTGGGAGAGCAGGTCCGCCGCCACAAATTTCGGATCCGCACTCTCGTCCGCCAGCACCAGAATCTCACTGGGACCGGCGATGGAGTCTATGCCCACCAGCCCATAAACCGCTCTCTTTGCCAGTGCCACATAGATATTGCCGGGACCCACGATTTTGTCAACTTTGGGAATGGGGGCAGTCCCATATGCCAGGGCACCGATGGCCTGGGCGCCGCCCACTTTGAAAATCCGGTCTGCTCCTGCCTCCCCAGCTGCCACCAGCACTGCGGGAGCCACTTTCCCGTCCCTGCCGGGAGGCGTCACCATCACGATCTCTTCCACTCCAGCCACCTTCGCCGGGACAAGATTCATCAGCACAGAAGAAGGATAGGCCGCTTTTCCACCGGGGACATACACGCCCACCCGCTGGAGAGGAGTGATTTTCTGTCCCAGTATCGTGCCTTCCTCTGTGGTGGTGAACCAGCTGCTGCGCTTCTGCATGGCGTGAAATGCCTGAATACGGTCTTTTGCCTGCCGGATCACCGAGAGAAGAGCGGAGTCCACCGCCTCGTAGGCCTCGTCCATCTCCTCTTTTGTCACTTCTATCGTTTCTTTGTCCAGGCGGACCCCGTCAAATTCCTCCGTCAAGGCAAATAAGGCTTCCTCCCCCTCCTGGCGCACCCGGGAGAGGATTTGCTCCACCCGCTCTGTCTGATCAGCGAACCGCCTGGGACTGCGCTGCATCAAATGGGTTCGCAGCAGTGCCCTGTTTTCTTGTGTCAATTCCAACAGTCTCATGATTCCACTCCCCTTTTTCATCCCCGCAGAGTCATATCAGCCCAATTTACTTACTTTTTATGACCTGACGCAAATCCCGCAGCAACCCGCCGATTCGGTCCTGCTCCATCTTCATGCTCACCTCATTGACCACCACCCGGGCGGAGATCGGGCAGATTTCCTCCAGAATCAAAAGACCGTTTTCCGCCAGTGTCGTCCCGGTTTCCACGATATCCACGATCACATCAGAAAGCCCCACGATAGGCGCCAATTCCACAGACCCGTTGAGTTTGATGATTTCCGCGCTCTGGTGTCTTTGGTCATAAAAATAATGCTTGGCGATAACGGGATATTTGGTGGCAACGCGGATCATCTGTCCGTGGGTCAGAGACTCCCGCGCCTCCGGCGGTCCGCACACGCACATCTTACAGACACCCAGCCCCAAATCAATGACCTCATAGAGCTTGCGCTCCTCCTCTAGGATCGTGTCTCTTCCCACAATGCCCAGATCCGCGGCGCCGTACTCCACATAGGTGGGCACATCGCTGGCTTTGGCCAGGAAAAAGCGAAAATGCTGCTTCTTATTCTCAAAAATCAATTTGCGGGACCCCTTTTCCCGCATGGGATCGCAGGTAATGCCGATCTGAGAGAGCAGCTCCATGCTGGCATCCGCCAGTCTGCCTTTGGCCAAGGCAAAAGTCAAATCCCGCATTCCCGTCTCCCTTCTCTTCCGCCGCTGGTGGCGCACACGGATATCGTCTCATTTCCCGTCTCCCTGCCTGAAGTGCCCACTGAGACATCCTTGTCCTCCTCCGGGTTCAGCATTTCCCGGAGGGAGGAAATCGTCCTGCTGCCGGTGTCCAAATCCGTCAGAAACATCCTGCCGCTTTCCGCCTCCAGATACCAGAGCCTGCGCATCCCGCTCTCCCTGGCAAATGTCTCGTATTCCTGGGGCGTGTGAGCAGCGGATTTTCGCACCAGCTGCACCCATTCTCCCCTGCCGCGCAATTGATTCCCCAGATCAATGGCAGCCCGACGGTCCCTGCCGTGATAGAGCAGCATGGTCGTCACCCGCCGGGGAGAAATATCCACATGCTGATGCAGCAGAGCGGTCAGCAATTGGTCGATCA
>CAZROZ010000119.1:5152-5971 GCA_964601745.1 uncultured Lachnospiraceae bacterium
TCCCATTGCCGGCGCGTTCTTTCCGAATTGCTGCAGCAGATGATCATAGCGACCGCCGGTCACGATGGCATCTCCGGTGCCGAAGGTATACCCTTTAAAAATAATACCGGTATAGTAATCATACTGAGAGAGCAGTCCCAGATCCGCGGTCAGATATTGCTGGAATCCGTAGGAATCCAGTATGTCATACACTTTCTGGAGGCGATTCACCGCATCGATGGTCCTGGGACTCTTTGCCAGATCCCGGACCCGCTCCAGCACGTCCATGTGCCCGAACAATTCCGGCAGCGCGATCAGCAGCTGCTTTACCGGTTCCGGCACGGACCGATGCTCCAGAAAGGCCTCCACTCCAAAGGTATTTTTGCGCTCAATTAACCTGCGCAATTCCGTCTCTTCCTCGCCGGTCAGATCCGCCTCCTCCATCAACCCGCGAAAGAGCCCGGCATGGCCGATTTCGATCTGAAATTCCGGGAGATGGGACTGGAGCAGAATGTCAATGGCCAGGGCGATCATCTCCGCGTCCGCATCCGCGGAATCATCGTTGATCAGCTCCGCGCCGAGCTGGGTCACCTCATGAAGCTTCCCGGTGTAGTGACCGCTGTTTAAAAAAGTATTCCCCAGATAGCACAGCCGGATGGGGAGGTCCTCCTCCGCGTAATATTTCGCGGCGCAGCGGGCGATGGAGGGCGTAAAGTCCGGCCGCAGAACCAGGGTATTGCCGTCCCGATCGATCAATTTGTAGAGATCTCTGGAGGAGACAGTGCTGTTTGCCAAATACCATTCTTACATCAATTCAACCGAATATCAGGTGGTGGAGCC
>CAZROZ010000120.1:0-5949 GCA_964601745.1 uncultured Lachnospiraceae bacterium
GCAGAGCGATATCAATCCCCTGGCAGAGGGTTTCCAGCACCTGCAGTTCCGCCCACTTTTTATCACTGGAGTCAATGATATACCACGGTGCGGAGGGCAGATTGGTGTCATTGAGATATTTGTCATAGACTTCCAGGCACTGATCATAGTGCTCATTTTGCCACAGGTCATCCTCGCTGACCCGCCAGCTGGTGTCTTTCCTGGACTGAAGCTTTTTGATCCGGGATTTTTGCTCTTTTTTGCTGATGTGGAAGAAAAATTTCACGACCAGATAGCCATTGTCTGTCAACTGCCGCTCAAATCGTTTGATGCTGTCGATCCGATTGGAATACTCTCGCCCGTTCAAGTCGTGATGCAGTGCCTGCCGGGTGACATCATCCATCCAGCCGGATTCCAGGAACGCGAATTTGCCCGCTTCCGGGATCTGGACAAAGTACCTGTACAAGAAAGGTCTGCGCAACTCGTCCTCCGTTGGGACTGTCATAGGCGCAACCTTAAAGAAACGGGGATCAATATTGCGGATGACGCGTCCGATGATGCTGCCTTTCCCGGCAGTTCCCCACCCTTCTGTCAAAACCAGAACCGGCAGTTTATGCTCTTTCACCTGCAGCTGCTGACTGGCAAGTTTTGTCCTGGCGGCTTTCAATCTGGCTTTCAGCTCTTCTTCCGGAGGAATTTCTTCCGGAGTCCACTGTTTTAACATAATAAACCCTTCCTTTCTCTTTCATCTTTATTGATTTACCAGACAGGCGTCCCAACCTGTCGTTCTCTTCTATAGTTAGTTAACGACATAGTTAAGTTCACTTTGATTTTCAATGAATTTAACCTAAAAAGCACTCTGCAGTTCAAAGTGAGATGCTTAATGTCGTTTACTATAGATCACGCAGCCCGCACAGCCTTCTCTCCCGGGTTCTGACTCAATATCCATCGAATTTTCCGAATCAATATCCGTAGGATTCTCCGAATCAATATCCATTGAATTTTCCGAATCAATATCCGTAGGATTCTCCGATATCAATATCCATAGGATTCCCCGATCAGAATAACCTTGATTCTGCCGTCTGGCACAGATTTTCTGGTGATGACGATATTGGCGCACAGGCAGTCCGGTCCCAGGCAGTCCGCGCATTTGCCGGTGACACTGCAGGGCGTATTCTTGCCCAGACGATTGCAGTTCGGCGGGGTGGCACAATTGCGGACCCGGTCAATGGCAGAGGGGACATCCGTGGCCAATTTATTGAGCCCTGCCATGATGATCACGTTCTTCGGTCCGTGGATCAAATTCGCAACCCGATTGCCGCTCATGTCGATATTGACCAATTCACCCTCCAATGTGATGGCATTGGAACTCATGAAGAAAGAATCCGCGGGGCAAATCAGAGAATGAGGCGCCGGAGGATCCCCGGCACGGTCATAGACGACGTAATCTCCCGCCTTCAGACGGTCAAACATTCCCAGTTCCGTCAGCGTAGTGGAGCCGCCCCAGCCCACACTGCATCCGGGGGAGAGCAGACAAAGCGCTTTCTCGACCGCTTCCTCTCCGGTGGGACAGTAATATCCCTCCATTCCCCTTTTTTGGAACTGCTTGATCAACGTATTGGCAATGTTTTCATGGTACTGTTCTATCGGTGTCATGATGCATCCTCCTATGTTAGAAAACTGTGAGTGTCAATGGACAGGCCGCCTTCCGCTCCTGCCGCGATTTTTGTCAGTATACCATAGATGACTTGAAAATGGAAAGTTTTCTCTACAAAAAAATAAACCTTCCCGTCTTCCGACGAAGTTTGGGTCATGTAGATAATCTCTTTCAAAGTTGGGGTTATGTAGAAAATCTCTTTCAAAATTCAAAACTGTATGTTAATTGATTCCTGAGTATTAGGTTTTGAGCAAAACTTCGGAAGTCAGAGTATATCTTTTGTCAATCTCACCTCTGAAATTATATGATGTCAAGATAAACTGCCATGCCCCACATGTGGGGCACCACCATAAATAAAAGCCCATGGATTGTTTCTCACTCAGTCGCACCACGCTTTTTCTCCCGGACTGATCACACTTTCTCCTGGTCTGATCACGCTTTCTCCGCTCACGGTTGCAAAGCGAAGTTCCAAAAGGTATACTCTCCACCGTAGGAAACGTGCCTTTTTCTTCTCGAGAGAAAATTTGACTGGATTTTTTACTGGTATTATCTTTTGACACGTGAAAAATCAATCCGTTGATTCCTTATCAGAAAGCATGGGGTGTGCATGGGGAAAAAATTATTTATTTCCGAAAAACCCAGTGTGGCCCAGGAATTTGCCCGGGTGCTGGGACTGACGACCAGGAAAAAAGACGGCTACCTGGAGGGCGATGAGGCGATCGTCACCTGGTGTGTGGGACATCTGGTGAGATTGAGTTATCCGGAGCGCTATGATCCGGCTTTGAAGAAATGGTCTCTCTCCACACTGCCCTTTTTGCCGGATCAATATTTATATGAAGTGATCCCGGATACGAAGAAACAATATGAAATAGTGAAGAAGCAGTTGAATCGACAGGATGTGGATGTGATCTACGTCTGCACGGACTCCGGCCGGGAGGGGGAATACATCTACCGCCTGGTGGATCAGATGGCGAAGGTGGATCCCAAAAAAGAAAAGCGCAGGGTTTGGATCGATTCCCAAACTGAAGAAGAGATCAAGCGGGGCATCCGGGAGGCAAAACCCTTATCCGCCTACGACAATCTGGCCCAGGCTGCCTACCTGAGGGCAAAGGAAGATTACCTGATGGGAATCAATTTTTCCCGGGTACTCTCCCTGGTGTATGGGCAAGAACTCATGCGCTATCGGAACACGAAAAAGTACTCTGCCATCGCAGTGGGCAGAGTCATGACCTGTGTATTGGGCATGGTAGTACGCCGGGAACGGGAGATCCGGGATTTTGTAAAGACCCCCTTTTACCGTCTACTCGCCTCCCTTGCTCTGCCGGACGGGGAAGCGATCGAGGCTGAATGGCGCAGCGCACCGGGTTCCCGCTACGAAAATGCTCCCGGTCTCTATAAAGACAACGGGTTCTTAAAAGAGGAGGACGCGCGGAAGCTGAAGGCTTATCTGGAGGAGGAGAAGCCAGTCCTTGCCATGATCACGGCGTTGGAGAAAAAGCAGGAGAAAAAAGCGCCCCCGCTGCTATTTAATTTAGCAGAACTACAGAACGAGTGTTCAAAGCTTTTTAAAATCAGTCCGGATGAAACGCTGCGGATCGTGCAGGAACTCTATGAGAAGAAGCTGGTGACCTATCCCAGGACTGACGCCCGGGTGCTCTCCACTGCGGTGGCCAAGGAAATCGGCAAAAATCTGCGGGGACTATGCCAGTATACTCCTTGTGAATCCTTTGCCCAGGAAATCCTCCGGGAAGGGCGGGAGAAGGGACTGGCGAAAACCCGGTATGTCAATGACAAGCAGATCACGGATCACTATGCGATCATTCCCACCGGCCAGGGACTTTCGGCGCTAAAATCTGTCTCCGGGACAGCTGCCGGGGTTTATGAGACCATCGCCCGGCGGTTCTGCGGGATTTTCTATCCGCCTGCCGTATACCAGAAGATCTCTTTCACTGCCGCCATCCTGACAGAATCCTTTTTCAGCACGATCAAAGCGCTGAAGGATCCCGGATATCTCTGTGTCTCCAGGCAGCGAGAGGACAAGGAGGACAATCAGGCATTGTACCAGCAGCTGTCCTCTCTTCGAAAAGGAGACACCCTCTCCGTCTCCCGTCTCTCCATCAAAGCCGGGGAGACGACACCGCCGAAACGGTACACCTCCGGCAGCCTGATTCTGGCGATGGAAAACGCAGGGCAATTCATTGAGGATGAGGAACTGCGGGCGCAGATCAAAGGCAGCGGCATCGGCACCAGTGCGACCCGGGCGGATATTCTCAGCAAACTGATCAGAAATACCTATCTCTCTCTGCAGAAAAAGACCCAGATCGTCACACCCACGCAGCTGGGGGAAATGATTTATGATGTGGTCGCTCTATCTATCCGTTCCCTGCTGAATCCGGAGCTCACCGCCAGCTGGGAAAAGGGACTGACTTATGTGGCAGAGGGAACCATCACGCCTGATG
Organism: uncultured Lachnospiraceae bacterium; assembly: GCA_964601745.1. GTDB lineage: Bacteria > Bacillota > Clostridia > Lachnospirales > Lachnospiraceae > CAZROZ01. The sequence goes on from CAZROZ010000120.1 coordinate 4,096, forward strand.
AATATATGAATAAATTGACGAGTTTTGTGACCAGAATGACCAATGGAGTCAAAGGTCTGCAAAATAAAGCTGCGCTGCGACAGTGTTTTGACAAGGTCGCGCCGTATTACAGGAAATAAGGAAAATTTCTTCTAAGATAAGGAAAATTTCTTCTAAAAAAGGAAGCGAGGGAAATAAAAAATGGAATGGATGAAAACCGGGGAACTATTTACGCTCAGCGAGACTTTGGCTTCTGCTCTGCTGGAACAAACGACCTATCCCTGGGAAGCGCTCTCAAAGATTGGAGATTTTCTTCAAGATCTAGGTCCCCGGCTGCCGAGAGTGGAGTATGAGGAAATCCTGCCGCAAGTATGGGTTGCCAGAACCGCATCCGTGGCAGCCACCGCCACCATCATCGGTCCGGTCATCATCGGTCCGGACACGCAGGTTCGCCCCGGTGCTTATCTGAGAGGAAATGTGCTGGTAGGCGCGGAAGCGGTAGTGGGCAATTCCACAGAATGCAAAAATGTGATTTTATTCAACTGTGTCCAGGTCCCTCACTATAATTACGTTGGGGATTCCATCCTGGGCTTTCGATCTCACATGGGCGCGGGGTCGATCACATCCAATGTGAAATCAGAAAATAGCCTAGTCGTGATTCACACGGGAGAGCAGGACTTCCCCACAGGAAGAAAGAAGGTGGGAGCAATGCTGGGAGACGCAGTGGAAATCGGCTGCAACAGTGTCTTAAATCCCGGCACGGTAATCGGTCCGCACTCCACCGTCTATCCTCTTTCCATGGTACGCGGTGTCATTTTGCCTTATCAGATTTATAAAAAACAAGGTGATATCGTGCAGAAGCAGGATGATTAAAATTTGCGCTTTCCCAAACGGAACGATCCGAGATGCGCTTCCCCGGCGAAAGCGTATCTGGACACCGCGGGCGAAATAGACTGAGTCTGGAAGACGGCTGACGATAACGTCGCGAAAGCGCTCAAGGATTCCAGGGAGGCGATCCGGAATACCTCGGGCGAAATTCGATTCCATCGAATTCTATCTGGAAGAAATCACCACAGACAACGGAAATACAAAGAGAGCCGGAGGAATTACACCCGGCTCTTTTTCTTCTATACACAGTCCCGCGTAAGGGACTTCGCTGCGCAGCATACTTGCGCAGCATACCTGCGCAGCATACTTGCGCAGCACATCTGCGCAGCATACTTGCCGCCCAGCACACTTGCTGCCCAGTTCGTAGGCCGCGCGACAATCAAATCAAAAATCAGCTTCTATTTTCCGTTTCTTTCCCACCTATCTCAAAGCAAAAAACCGACCAAGCAGCAGACCCTGCATGAAATCGTAGACCCAGTCCGAGCTATACCCCAAAGCCGTCAGTGTGTTCATAATCCCGCCCAGATAGATCTTAAGCGTGGAATCGGAAACGCGGCCGGAACCTAAAACCCGCTTGTAATCCAGCGCCATAACGAACGACATCGCCTCCGCGTCTGACAGCTCTCCGGAACCGTTCTGCAATGCTTCTTGTTTCGACGCGGCCTGCTCCTTGCCATCCAATTTGTCGTAAGTCATCATGGTTGACAACCTCCTTCCACAGAATAATTTTTATAGTTAACGACATAATGAAGTTCGTTTTGATTTTCAATGAATTCAACATCAAAAACCACTGTATAGTTCAAAGTGAGATGCTTAATGTCGTTAACTATAACACTCGTATGGATGATATCCGATTATCGTTCTAAAATCAACTGTGCGTCATTTCACGCCTACGGCAAACGCATCAAAAAAAATTACCAGAGTAATCTCTCATGCCCCACAAGCGGGGCAACACCATGGATGAAAGCCCACTTCCAGTTCATGCGA
>CAZROZ010000121.1:0-5800 GCA_964601745.1 uncultured Lachnospiraceae bacterium
CCCCGAGCAAGCTTTTATCCCCCCCCACACGGGGCATCCTCGCGAGAACGGAGATTTTTCTTCTTCCTTTGAGAAAAATCGCATTACCACTTTGGAATCCGTGACAGGAGGACCATTTCATGATAAAAACCTACCAGCGCACGTTCAATCAGTTGCACATCATTCTGGATGGTGTCTTGATTGCGCTTGCCTTTGTCGTCTCTTATTACCTGCGGTTTTACAGTCCGCTGCGGCGAATCTGGTTTCTCCGGGTAGAGGTCGGCACCTTTTACCCTCTGAGCATCTACGCCAGGATCTTGATTCTGCTCCTGCCGGGCTATCTGATTCTATATTATCTTTGCAACTTATACGGCCCCAAGCGAGCCATGCGCGGCACCAGCATTTTCTTCGACCTGATCAAGGCGAATCTGCTGGGCATCCTTTACTTCACCTTCCTCCTGTATTTCAGCCACGAGCACAATTTCTCCCGGAAATTCATGCTGATCTTTTTCGTGGTAAATACGCTCTTCGGTTTTCTCTTCCGGGTGATTCTGCTGCAGGTGCTCCGGATTTACCGGGCAAAAGGCTTTAATTTAAAACACGTCCTGATTGTGGGATATTCCCGGGCGGCCACGGCTTATATCGACCGGATTGTGGGCCATCCCTCCTGGGGATATCAGATACACGGAATTCTGGATGACAATACGCCCAAAGGCACCACTTACAAAAATGTCTCCGTGCTGGGCACCGTCGAAAATCTGGAAAAAATCCTCCCGGAGAACAAACTGGATGAGATCATCATCGCCCTGGGCCTGCCGGAATATGCAAAATTGGAGCACATCGTCTATCTCTGCGAGAAATCCGGTGTGCACACCAAATTCATCCCCGATTACAATAATATCATTCCCACCATCCCCTATATGGAGGATCTGGAAGGGCTGCCGGTGATCAACATCCGCCATGTACCGCTGACCAATACCGCCAACCGGATGGTGAAACGCGCCATGGATATTGTCGGCTCTCTCTTTGGCATCCTGCTCTTCGGGATTCCGATGCTGATCGTCGCCGCCGCGGTGAAGCTGACTTCCCCCGGTCCGGTCATCTATTCGCAAGTTCGGGTAGGGCTGCACAATCGGGAATTCAAAATGTACAAGTTCCGCTCCATGCGGGTTCAGGAGGATGGCAAAGACAAGAGTACCTGGACCACCTCCCACGATGACCGGGTCACGCCTGTGGGCAAATTCATCCGTCATACGAGTCTGGATGAAATGCCCCAGTTTTTCAACGTGTTAAAGGGGGACATGAGCCTGGTGGGACCCAGGCCGGAGCGTCCCTTCTTCGTGGAGAAATTCCGGGAGGAGATCCCTCGATACATGATCAAGCACCAGGTCAAACCCGGCATCACCGGCTGGGCGCAGGTCAATGGATTCCGGGGCGATACTTCCATCCGCAAGAGAATCGAATACGACCTCTACTACATCGAGAATTGGTCTGTGGGTCTGGATATCAAGATCCTGTTTCTCACTATTTTCAAGGGATTTATCAATAAGAACGCGTATTAGAAGATTGTCGATTCCTGCATTTTTCAGCCGTCTGTCTCAAGCATTATTTAGCTGTTCGTCTCAAGCATTTTTCACTTGCTGTCTCAAACATTTTTCAGCCGTCTGTCTCAAACATTTTTCAGCTGACTGTTGAAGAAAGTCCATCCTAGGGATGCGGGGCTGAAAAAGGATATCGTTCGCGGCGGAAAGAGGATCTGCCGTAGGGAGGATTTGCCGATGCGCAGAAAAAAGAGGCATCATCTCCTTGCCTTTTTTATAGAATTATTTTTTATCCTGATCTTGCTGCTCCTGGCTCTCTGGCTCTATGAGTACAGCAGAATGCAGCACGTGACCGTCAAGGAGGAGGAAGTCCTCTTCTCTCTTCCAGAGGAAGCGGAGAAAGCCCAGAAGGGAACTCTGCAGATTGCCTTTTTCGGCGTGGATTCCAGAGAAGGAGATCTGACCTCCGGGACCCGCAGCGACGTGATCATGCTGGTCACCCGCGCCAAGGGCACGCGGCAGCTGGATCTGACTTCTATCTACCGGGACACTTACCTCTCCATCGATGAGAGCCATGGCTATTCCAAGATCAACCACGCCTATGCCTATGGCGGGCCGGCGCTTTCCTTAAAAGCGCTGAATCAGAATCTGGACCTGGCTCTGACCGATTTTGTCACTGTGAATTTTAACTCCTTAGCTGGGATGGTGGACGCGCTGGGCGGGATCCAGATAGAGATCAAAGAAGATGAGCTTGATCAGGTCAACCGCTACGCGAGGGATGTGGCGAAGATTCTAGGCGTCAAGACAAAGAAAATCAAGAAAGCGGGACTACAGACGCTGGACGGCGCTCAGGCCACCGGATACTGCCGGGTGCGATACACGGAAGGGGGAGATTTCCGCCGAACCAGCAGACAGCGGACAGTTCTGCAGGCGATACTTTCTAAGTGCAAGCGTTCCGGTCCCATCCGCCTGTTCCGACTCGTCCACGCGGCGGCTCCTCTGATCTGCACCAGTCTGGGGCCCTTTGAGTGCATCAAGCTGGGATTCCGGCTCATCACCGGAAAGATCGGTGACACAACCGGCTTCCCGTCAGATCCTGCCACCGGTTATGTGGGAAAAGCCAATTGTGTCTTTGCCTCCGACTCTCTGGAAAAGGAAGTAGCGGCTTTGCATCTGCGCCTTTTCGGCTTGGAGGACTACACGCCCTCCAAACGGGTCCGCTCCATCAGCGACACCATTCAAAGCAGAAGGTGAAGACAGAGGCGCTAAAAAACAAACAAAAAGCAACTCCCCATAGACCGTTCCTGGAAACAATCTCCCAGAAATCGGCGCACATTTAAATCAGCTGTTCTCCTTTCTCACAGCGCATCTTCTCCCCAGAATGCGGCCAGCACTCCGGGGAGTTTTTTTTGATTTACCCGGATCAGTGGCAGCCATTCTCTGGGAAATAGCGCTTGATACTCCGGCAGGAAAAACCGGTCATCCAGCAGCAAGACAGCGCCTCTGTCTTTCGCCGTGCGGATCACCCTTCCCCCTGCCTGCAGGACCTTATTCATGCCAGGATAGCGATAGGCATAAGAGAATCCATCCTTTCCCTGCTGCTCGAAATAACGGCGGAATAATTCCCGCTCCCCGCATACCAGGGGGAGTCCGGTTCCCACCAGCACCGCGCCGATGAGCCGGTCTTCTTTTAAGTCAATCCCTTCCCCGAAAATGCCGCCCAGCACACACAAGCCCACCCGGGTCTCCCCCGGATCCGCGGTAAAAGAGGCAAGGAATTCCGCTTTCTCCTCTTCTCTCATTCTGCTCTGCTGCTGCAGCAGGCGATAGGGACCATCCTGCAGGTAGACTGCAACCTCCCGCATCATCTGGTAAGAGGGGAAAAAGACCAGATAATTTCCCTCTTTGCCAGCCACGAACTGCCGGATATAGGCGGCAATCCGCTGGTAGAGCTGGGGACCTCTCCGCTCATACCGGCTGCTCACGTCCCCCGCGGCCAGCACCAGACGATGCTCCCTGGGGAAAGGAGAGGGGGCGTACACCGCATAGTCCTCATCCCTGCCGCCCAATTGTTCCCGGTAATACGAAACCGGCAGCAGTGTCGCGGAAAAAAACACCGTGGATCGCACCGTATCCGCCACCTGCGCCAGATGACGGGAGGGATCCAGACACTGTAACTTGACAAAGAACGACTCCTCTCCCTCGTAATCTCCGTAGAGAGTATCCGTCTTTTCCATCCCGGCATATAACGTGCTGAAAGCCTTTACGTCAAAATAAAGGGACTTTACCTCCAAATCTTCCGCGATCTGATTCTTCTCCAGGAAAAGTTCCTCACAGACAGACAAAAATCGCTGCAGCGCCTGGGGCAGTGCGCCGACCTCGGACAATTCCTGAAATGAAGGACATTGCCGTTTCAGAGACAAGAGCTGCCGGTTGCAGGCGGACAGCGCTTTCTCCAGCTTGGCATGCCGTCCCTTCACCTTGCGCTTTACAGAGAGAAACTGCCCTTTTCGCAGCACCGCACTGTACATCTCCCGCCCCCGCTCCACCAGATTATGCGCTTCATCCACCAGCAGCACGTAATCCCGTTTCTCCTGAGAGAAAAACCGTTTCAGAGAGGCTGTAGGGTCAAATGCATGGTTGTAATCACCGATGACCACGTCCGCGAACAGTGCCGCGTCCAGGCTGAGCTCATAGGGACAGACCTCGTATTTCTCTCCGTAAGAAAGGATTGTGGTCCGGGAAATAGAGGCCTCCTGAATCAAAAGTGCATACAAAGCCTCATTCACCCTGTCGTAATATCCTTTTGCCCGGGGACAGTGCCTGGGATCACAATCGACTTCTTCCATCGGACAAATCCGCTCTTTGGCAGTCAGCGACACGGCCAACAGCAGAGCGCCCTTCTCTTTTAAAATGGTTAGGGCTTCCTCCGCCACCATCCGGGTGCTTGTCTTGGCTGTCAGATAAAATACAAGGGAGGTCAGCCCTTCTCCCAGTGCCCGCACCGCGGGATAGAGAACCGCCATGGTTTTCCCCACGCCGGTGGGTGCCTGGAGAAACAGCCGCTTTTCCCGCAAAATCGTGCGATAGACGTCGTGGGTAAGCTTTTGCTGCCCCTCTCGATAGGGGAAAGGAAAAGCCAGAGACTGCAGGGAGGCATCCCGCCTATGCCTCCAGGAAATCTGAAAGAGCGCCCATTTGCTGTATTCCCGAATCAGCGCTTGATACCAGTCGCTGAGAAAATCCGCCTCTTCCACCCGGTCCAAATGCAGGATCCGCTCTGTGGGCATGTGGCAGTAGGTCATGCGGATTCCGATCCGGGAAAGGTGCTTCGCCTTGCAGAGAAAGTGCGCATAACATCTGGCCTGTGCCAAGTGAACAGGCTCCGGCTCCTGAATGCTCTCCAGCTCCCAGTAGACGCCTTTGATCTCTTCCACGAAAGTCAACCTTTCCCCGCTGCTCTCGTCTTTTTCCGTATACACCCCGTCCGCCCTTCCGTCCACGGTGAGAAGGAGGATGCCGCCCTCCGGGAAAAAGTGTTCCGGATCAATTGTCCTGCCCGGCTCAGCGGTCTGTGCAAGGGTGTCATGATCAGAGGCCAGCGGCTCAGCGGTCTGTACAGGAGTGTCGTGGTCAGAGACCATCGCCTCAGTGGTCTGTACAGGAACTTCGTGGTCATCTTGCAGCGGCTCGACCGTCAGCGCAAAGACGTCGCGGTCATGGTGCAGCGGCTCGACCGTCAGCGCAGTGGTATCTGTCAGCCTCACTTCCGCCTGATAATCGGGACCACCCTGCTTTTGAATCATGCGGTGGATCTTCGCGCCAAGTTGCATACTTTCAAGAGTAGAGACACCGATCCCTGTGCCCAGATCGCCGGAGCGCAGGATAAATTCCACCAGACTTCGCACCGAGAGCTTCACCGTGCCCAGCAATTTTTGGTCTTTGGTCTGTTCCACGCCTCTCCTCTCCTTTCCTCAAAAGTGTGCCGCAAAATCCATCGGACGCCGTTTTAATTTCTGCCACATTGTTCTAATTTCTGCCACATTGTTCTAATTTCTGCCACACTGTTTAAATTTCTGCCACACTGTTTTAATTTTTAATACGCCGTTTCGCTTCCGTCAGCAGGTATATTCACGGCCTCGCTCTCTGATCCCGGTCTCCTTCCGCATGTTTGATCCACCCTGCTTCCATACGTTTTATCCGCCCTGCACATGGCGGTCAGCAAACAGTCATTTTCCTCTTTTGTGCGAATCGCCACGCGCCAGCATCCGGCGGGAAGA
>CAZROZ010000122.1:0-5791 GCA_964601745.1 uncultured Lachnospiraceae bacterium
CGCTTTTTTGCTCATACGGTTTAGCGTCGCTAATGTCCATGCGGATTGGCCTGCAAGCAGTCCATCCGCCTGCCCATTGCGACTGGGCTTTCATAGTAAACAATAATGCTAGCATTATTTTTTGAGGAGTATTGCAATGACACAACAGAGTAAAAAACCGGTGAAAATCATGGAAACGGTGCTGCGGGACGCACATCTGTCGCTGATCGCCACCCGCATGACCACCGAACAGATGCTGCCCATTGTGGATAAAATGGACCAAATCGGCTACTATGCCGTGGAGTGCTGGGGTGGCGCCACATTTGACGCATGCCTGCGCTTCTTGAAGGAAGACCCCTGGGACCGGTTGCGGAAACTGCGAGCCGGTTTTAAGAATACAAAACTGCAGATGCTGCTGCGCGGACAAAATATTCTGGGATACCGCCATTACGCTGATGATGTGGTGACCTATTTTGTGGAAAAATCCATTGACAACGGGATTGACATCATCCGGATTTTTGACGCATTCAATGATCTGCGGAATCTGGAGACCTCGGTGAAGGCCACTAAGAAGGCAGGCGGGCACGCCCAGATCGCTCTGTGTTATACCCTGGGCGACGCGTATACCATGGATTACTGGATGAATATTGCCAGGCGCATCGAGGACATGGGAGCGGATTCCATCTGTATCAAGGACATGGCGGGCCTGCTGGTGCCCTATGCCGCGCAGGAGCTGGTGACGGCGCTGAAGAAAGCGACGAAACTGCCCATTGAACTGCACACCCACTATTCCAGCGGCGTTGCTTCTATGACCCTGCTCAAAGCGGTGGAAGCCGGGTGCGATATTATCGATACCGCTATGTCGCCTTTCGCATTGGGGACCAGTCAACCTGCCACAGAAGTGATGGTGGAGACTTTTAAGGGAACTCCCTATGATACGGGACTGGATCAGCAGAAACTGGCGGAGATCACGGATTACTTCCGTCCGCTGCGGGAGGAGGCGCTTCAGTCCGGCCTGCTGAATCCCAAGGTGTTGGGAGTGGACATCAAGACACTGCTTTACCAGGTGCCGGGCGGCATGCTCAGCAATCTGGTGTCACAGCTGAAGGAACAACACGCTGAGGACAAATACTATGAAGTGCTGCAGGAGATTCCCAGAGTCCGCGCGGATCTGGGCTATCCGCCTCTTGTCACGCCGTCCTCTCAGATTGTGGGAACTCAGGCGGTCTTTAATGTGCTGATGGGTGAGCGCTATAAGGTGGCGACGCAGGAGACGAAGGCTGTGCTGCGGGGGGAATACGGTCAGACTGCCGTACCCTGCAACGAGGAGGTGCGCAAAAAGTGCATCGGCGATGAGAAAGTCATCACTTGCCGGCCGGCGGATTTGCTGGAGCCGGAGCTCCCGAAACTGGAAGCAGAGATGGCGGAATATAAGCAGCAAGAGGAGGATGTGCTTTCCTATGCGCTATTCCCCCAGGTAGCCATGGATTTCTTTAAATATCGCAAGGCGCAGCAGACAGGGGTGGATGACACGCTGGCGGATCAGGTGAGCGGTGCCTATCCGGTTTAGGATTGCGGGAGCTGTATCGCAGCGGAGCAATCCGTGGACTTTTATTTATGGTGATGTCCCATATGTGGGGCATGGGAAGAAAGCAGAACGGGGCGTCCACTTTTTGGTAGACGTCCCGTGATTATGTACAATGAAAGCCCAGTCACAATGGGCAGACGGACGGACTGCTTGCAGTCCAATCCGCATAGACAGTATATTGTAGAGAGGGTAAACTATAGAGCAAATGTGCAACCATTGCGGGAAAGGAGTGCCAAAATGCGACGGGATAAAATCAATTATTATCTGGATCTGGCTGAGATGGTAGCCCAGCGGGGCACTTGTCTGCGGAGGAATTTCGGCGCGGTGATTGTGAATCACGATGAGGTGATATCCACCGGCTACACAGGAGCGCCCAGGGGGCGGAAAAACTGTTCGGATTTGGGATTCTGCATTCGGCAGAATTTGAATATACCCAGGGGAGAGCGGTACGAATTGTGCCGAAGTGTGCACGCGGAGGCCAATGCCATCATCAGTGCGTCCCGGGACAAGATGCTGGGCGGGACTTTATATCTGTGCGGACTGGAGATGGACTCCGGTGAGTATGTGCAGAACGCCAGCAGCTGTTCTATGTGTAAAAGGATGATTATCAACGCGGGGATTGAGAAGGTCTACGTCCGGGACAATAGAGACGAATACCGAATGGTGGAGGTAGCGGACTGGGTCACCAACGATGAGTCATTGGAGGGAGCAAGGGGATACTGAATTTTTCCAAAGAGTGGCATTCCCCCGGGACAGAAGAGGATAGATATATGGTGTCACGGATGAAAGACCGCAAGGAATGTGCCGTTTCTCAGGCAGGCGAAGGATAGGAGGCAAGGCTTGCTGAGGGAAGATGTGCCGTTTAAAAAGAGGAAAGTAGAGAAAAGAAAGGAAACATTGGGTCAGCGATTATGTACAATGATTTACTGCGGATCGGACCGGTAGTCATCCATTCTTATGGGCTGATGATGGCGGTCGGTATTGTTTCAGGATTTCGGGTGGCGGAAAAGAGAGCACCCAAATACGGGCTTGATCCGGATGTGCTGTTTTCTGCGCTGCTGACACTGGCACTCGGGGTGATTGTGGGTGCAAAACTGCTCTTTTACCTGACGGTATTGCCGGAGATCATCGCGGATCCGTCCTATATTCTGGATAATTTGATGGACGGTTTTGTGATTTATGGCGCAATCATCGGTGGAATTCTCAGCGGATTGTGGTATTGTAAGCGCCATAAATTGCGCTTTCTCCCCTATTTTGACCTGGTGATTCCGTCGGTGGCACTGGCACAGGGCTTCGGCAGGATCGGCTGTTTTCTGGCCGGGTGCTGCTATGGCAAGGAGACGACAGGACCCCTCGCCGTGGTGTTTCGGAATTCAGACTTTGCCCCCAACGGAGTCCCGCTGATTCCCACGCAGTTGATTTCCAGTGCTTTGGATTTTCTCCACTTCTTCTTTCTGATCTGGTTTGCGAAGAATAGGAAAAAGAGGGATGGAGAGGTCGCTGCGCTATACCTGATCCTCTACAGCATCGGAAGGTTCATTATCGAATTTTTCCGGGGCGACGTGGAGCGCGGCTTTGTGGGCGCTTTGTCCACTTCTCAGTTTATCTCCATCTTTACACTGGCAGCCGGCATTGCCATGATGGTAATGTTTTTCACTGCCCAGAAAAAGGCTGTGCCGCTGACCGCGGATGGGTTGACTCTGGTGGAAGAAGCGGCAGAGGAAGCAGAGGAACTGCCAAGAGAAGAGAGATTGCCGGGGGAAGCAGAGGAGCTGCCAGGAGAAGAGAGATTGCCAGAGGAGACCGGGGAGCTGTCAGGAGAAGAGAGATTGCCAGAGGAGACCGAGGAGCTGCCAGGAGAAAAGAGATTGCCCGAGGAAGCAGGCACCTGGTCAGAAGAGGAAAAATCTTGATGAGAGAGGGAAACACATAAGGAGATGAAAACCTATCAAGGTGTGATATTTGACTTAGACGGAACTACCCTTGACACCATCGCGGATCTCACCGACAGTGTCAACGAGGCGATGGAGTTGTATCATTTTCCGACACGGACGCAAGAAGAGTACAAACAAATTGTAGGCAGGGGATTTCGCAACTTGATCCTGGACAGTTTGCCGGAAGAAAAGAGAGATCCTGCCATTGTTGATCAGGTTTTGACTCTCTTTCTAGAGGCTTATCAGCGAAATTTCTGTAGGAAGACGAAACCCTATCCGGGAATTGTTCCACTGCTTGAGACACTTCGCGACCGGGGCATTTTGATGGCAATCAATTCCAATAAAGGCATGAAATATACGGATGTATTGATTTCCCAAAATTTCCCGGGGATTCCCTTTATAGCGGTGTGCGGGGAGCGAGAGCACGTCCCGAAGAAACCGGATCCTACCAGTGCGCTGGAAATCGCAGGGAAAATGGCACTTTCCCCCGGAGAAGTGCTCTATGTGGGGGATACAAGGACGGACATGCAGACAGCACACAATGCGGGCATGGACTGTGCCGGTGTCCTATGGGGCTTTCGGGACCGGGAGGAACTGATCGCACATAAGGCAACGTATCTCGTCACAGAGCCGGCGGAACTCTTACAATTTTTCCAGGATAGGCAGGGGGAGCGTGTATGAAACTTGCATCTTTATTCGCGCCGGGAAAGACGGTTTTTTCCTGCGAGGTATTTCCGCCGAAAAAAACCAGTACCATCCGGAGTATTTACGAGACATTATACGAACTGCGGGATTTAAAACCGGATTTTATCTCCGTCACCTTCGGAGCCGGCGGTTCTCTGGCGGACCTTTCTACGGTAGATGTGGCAGCCATGATCAAACAGGATTACGGCATCGAGTCCGCAGCTCATCTGACCTGCGTGCGCAATGACAAAGAGGATGTGGACCGAATCACGGAGGAATTGCAGGCCAAGGGTGTGGACAATATTCTGGCATTGCGGGGCGACATCAATCCGGATGTGCCGCCCAAAACTGATTTCACCTATGCCAGCGACCTGGCGGCTTATCTGCGGGAAAAGGGAGATTTCGGCATCTCAGGCGGGTGCTACCCGGAAGGACATCTGGAAAGTGCCTCCCTGGAGCAGGATGTGGCGAATCTGAAGAAAAAAGTGGATGCGGGCGTGACCCATCTGATCTCGCAGCTTTTCTTTGACAATTCAAAATTCTATCATTTTTTGCAAATGGCCAGGGAAGCGGGAATCACCGTCCCCATTGAGGCGGGGATTATGCCGGTGACCAATAAAAAGCAAATTTATCACATGGTACATCTGTGCGGTGCCAGTCTGCCGGAACAATTTTCCCATATGATGGAATTCTATGATCCGTATCCGGATGCCCTGCGGGAAGCGGGAATCGCCTACGCCATCGCGCAGATCGTTGATCTAGTCGCCCATGGGGTGGACGGCATTCATCTCTATACAATGAATAATTCCTATGTGGCGAAGCGTATCGCCAGAAGTGTGCTGCCTGTGATCCGCAGGCAGGGGTGAGAGCAGGGATGTGAGAAATATAGTTAACGAGGGCTTTTATTCGTGGTGACGCCCATATTTGGAGCGAGGACTTTTCTTTATGGTGGTGCCCCACATGTAGGGCATGGGGGTTACTCTGAACTATAAGATGGATTTCTTTGGCTTTTTGCAGGTGGGAGGAAAGGGAAATGAAGAAAATTGGGATCATCGGCGGCGGAAACATGGGAACAGCCATGCTCAAGGGAATGCTTTCCGCGCACATCGTCACGCCGGAAGAGGTGATTGTGTCGGATAGTGCGCAGGATCGGCGAAGCGATCTGGAGAAAACGTTCCACATCACTGTGACCGGAGACAACAAGGAGACGGCACAGGCGAGCCGGATCCTCTTTTTTGCCGTGAAACCGCTCTTCCTGCCGCAGGTCATAGAGGAGATCAGACTTGTGATCCCCAAGGACACCGTCCTTGTCTCGATTGTGGCGGGGATTTCCCTGGAAAAACTCACGGACATGCTGGGCTTTCCGTTTAAAATCGTGCGGGTCATGCCCAACACCCCGGCTTTGGTGGGGGAAGGGATGAGCGCCCTGTGCAGGAGTGAGTCGTTTTCAAAGCCGGAGTTTGATCCGGCCGCAGAGGAGATCGCCGCGCTATTTCGCAGTTTCGGCAGATGTGAATGGGTGCCGGAGCGGCTGATGGACGCGGTGACCGGCCTCAGCGGATCTTCCCCGGCGTTTATCTACCAGTTGATTGAGGCTATGGCGGAT
>CAZROZ010000123.1:0-5746 GCA_964601745.1 uncultured Lachnospiraceae bacterium
TGCAGCTGGCTTCCAAACACATCCTGGTGCGCATTCCCAAGACCAAGGCAGGTGGAACCGAGATCGAAAATTACCGGGCAGAGGAAGTAAAGGAAAAATATGGCGTGACCCCGGCACAGATTATCGATCTGAAGGGATTGATGGGGGACAGCTCTGACAACATCCCTGGACTGCCCGGCGTGGGAGAAAAAACAGCGGTCAAAATGCTACAGGCGTTCGGCTCCGTGGAAAATGCGTGGGAACATGTGGAGGAGATCACGCCTCCCAAAGCAAGAAGAGCTTTTGAAGAACACAGCGATCTGGCCTTTCTCAGCAAGAAACTGGCAACGATCAAGACTGATTGCGACATCGATCTGACCTGGGAGGCATGCCGGATGGAGAATCCCTTTACCCCTGCCGCTTATCAGGAGGCAAAACGGCTGGAATTCAAGAGCCTGCTGCCTCGCTTTGAGGCGGGGAGGGATACGACGGCGGACACTCCTGTCCAGATAATCAAAACGAAAGAGGAGCGGGATGGCTTTTTTATCGAGGTTCGGGGAGAAAAGATTTTTGGATGCGCTATCGCAATAGAAAAGGGAACCGTGCTGGGTGTTGCAGTGGCAGCAGGGAAGAAGGTAGGCTTTTTCCCGATTCATCAAACAGAAAAAAACCGGGAAAAGTACGTACAAATGGATCTGTTTGCGGAAAGCCAGGAGAACACTTCTAAGACAAATCAGGAAAAAGAGGAAATGTCCGGACAAACCAAGAGCACGGCTGCCGGACAAACCGAGAACGCGGCTGCCGACCAAACCATAGAGACTGTCGCCGGTCAGATTCGCGCTCTTTTGTCCGATGGGAAAACCTGCTCCCTCCTAGATGTAAAAGAGGCCTTGCCGGTTCTTTTCCCGGATGCGGGTCCACGGATTAAGGAACGGACAGATCTGTTCGACTGCGGCATCGCGGCATATCTGTGCGATCCACTGTCTGCCTCTTATGAGGGTTCGGATTTGGCTTTGACCTATCTGCCGGATCTGGAGCTCCCGGAGAAGAAGACGTTCTTTGGCAAGAACAGCCAGAAGGATTTTCTTCTGGAAAAAGAGGAGGAATTTGCCTCCTATTACGGGAAAGAAGCGAGATTGACACTAGCCCTTTTCCCTCTGCTGCGAGAGAAGCTTCAGGAGATGAATATGCTGGATCTCTATACCCAGGTGGAGCTTCCCCTGTGTTTTACCCTTTATGAGATGGAGCAGAGGGGCGTCAAAGTGCAGCGGGAGGAGCTTTTTGCCTACGGGCAGCGCCTGCAGGAGGGAATTGACACCCTGGAGCAGGAAATTTACGACCTGGCGGGAGAGCCTTTTAATATCAATTCCCCGAAACAGCTGGGGGTGATTTTATTTGAGAAACTGCGTCTGCCCATGGGGAAAAAGACCAAGACCGGCTATTCCACCAGCGCTGCCATTCTGGAAAAACTGCAGGTGGACCACCCAATCGTCGGAAAGGTGCTGGAATATCGGCAGCTGACCAAGCTAAAATCTACCTATGCCGATGGACTGGCGGCTTTCATTGCGCCGGATGGAAGAATTCATGGCAAATTCAATCAGACCGTGACGGCCACCGGACGCTTGAGTTCCGCGGAGCCGAATCTGCAGAATATTCCGGTGCGTCTGCCGCTGGGCAGAGAGATCCGCAAAGTCTTCGTGCCGGCGGAGGGATATCTCTTCCTGGATGCGGATTATTCTCAGATTGAGCTTCGGATTCTGGCGGCGCTCTCCGGAGACCAGAATCTGATCGAGGCGTACCGGGAAAATCAGGACATCCACACGCTGACTGCGTCGTCTGTCTTCCATGTTCCCATGGAAGAAGTGACGCCCGCCATGCGCCGGGACGCGAAGGCTGTGAATTTCGGCATTGTCTACGGGATCAGTTCCTTCGGCTTGGGCGAAAATTTGAGCATCACCCGCAGAGAAGCGGAGCAGTATATTCAAAATTATTTTACCACCTATCCGAAAGTCAAGGAATTTCTGGACAGGCAAGTGGAACTGGGGAAAAAACAGGGCTACGTGGAGTCGTATTACCACAGACGCCGCCCCATTCCAGAGCTCTCCTCCCCCAATTTCATGCAGCGCTCTTTCGGGGAGCGGGTAGCTATGAATTCTCCCATTCAGGGAACCGCAGCGGACATCATGAAAATCGCCATGTTGCGGGTAAACAGAAGACTGCGGGAGGGTAAGTATAAGAGTCGCATGATTTTGCAGATTCACGATGAATTGGTGATTGAGACGAAGCTCTCGGAGCAGGAGGATGTGGCAAAAATTTTGCGGGAGGAAATGGAAGGCGCCACGGACCTGTGTGTGCCTATGGTGGCGCAGGTGAGCAGTGGTTCCAATTGGTATGAGGCGAAATGAGGGAAAGCGCATCTCGCCGTGAGGATGAGACATGGGACAACAGCCAATCGTGATCGGTTTGACCGGTACAGTGGGAAGTGGAAAATCGACGGTAGCTCATATTTTGGAGCGGGACTACCATGCTTTTTTGCTGTTGGCGGATGAAATCGGTAGAGAACTGATGGAGCCGGGGCAGATCTGTTATCATGAAATCCTCCAGGTGTTCGGGAGGGAAGTGCTGCGCCCTGACGGCAGACTGGACCGGGAAAAATTATCCGGACTGGTTTTTGCTGACGAGGCCGCCCGAGAGAGACTGGATGCCTGCGTGCATCCTCACGTGACAGGAGTGATAAAAGAAGCAATTTCCATGCTGAAGCAGGACGGAATGTATTCCTATCTGGTCGTGGAATCCGCCATTTTATATGAAGTGCACTATGAGACATTCTGCGACCAGGTCTGGGTGGTGGAGGCTTCCCCGGAGACCCGGGACAAAAGGCTGATGGAGAGCAGGGGGTATTCCCGAGAGAAAATTCAGCAGATTGTAAAGTCGCAGGAGAAGACGAAGGCATTGGACATAGGGGGAGAAGACCTGGGGAGAAAAATTGTGATAAGAAATGACGGAACTGTAAAAGAATTAGAAGATTTTATTAAGAAAGTAATTTCCTGTAGATAAGTGGGAGGGAGTATGGTATGATTGCGCCGTTGAGGCTTCCGTCGAAAACGCGGAAGGAAAGGCACATTTTCCTGAAACGGGGAGAGAGGGGAGAGTTCTATTCGGGATTTTTTCCCGGATGGGAGGCACACAGGGAATCATGAGACTTTACAGTATTTCCAGCGGCAGCAGTGGCAATTGTATCTTTGTCGGTACCCAGAAGACTGGACTGCTGGTAGACGCTGGGATCAGCGGCAGCAGGATTTCCCAGGGACTTGCCGCGATAGAGTTGACTCCGGAACAGATCTCCGGGGTGTTGCTCACCCATGAGCACATTGACCATTCCAAGAGTCTGGGGCTTCTGGCCAGGCGGTATCATCTGCCGATCTATGGGACGGCGGCTACGTTTGCCAGACTTCAGGAGCAGGATCTCCTTCGCGGTGTCCCGGACGAGCTGCTTTACCCCATCCAGGCGGGGGAGACTTTCTCACTGGGTGAGATAGGGATCGAGGCACATCCTCTTTTTCATGATGCCGTGGATCCAGTCTGGTATTCTTTTGAGAGCCGGGGGAAGAAGGCGGCGGTGGCCACGGATTTCGGCCATTATGATCAGGCGATGATCGATGCCCTGCAGGGGGTGAATGCCTTGCTCTTGGAGGCCAATCACGATATTCATATGCTGGAGGTGGGACCGTACCCTTACGCGCTGAAGCTTCGGATATTAGGGGAGACGGGTCACTTGAGCAATGATGCCTGTGGACGGCTTTTATGTGAGATTTATCAGGGAAAGCTCTCTCATGTTTTGCTGGGGCATCTGAGCCAGGAAAATAATTATCCACTGCTGGCGGAGGAGACGGTGCGTTACGAGCTGCGAAAGTTTTTGGGCAGTGTGCCGGATTGCCATATCGCCACGGTCCGGCGGGATTTGCCGTCAGATCCGGTGGATTTTTAGAAGGAAAGTGTACGCAGCTTAGAATGGAAAAGGTTGCGAGAGATATTGCTAAATCAGTACTTCTTTGAGAGAAAACTTTCATGCTCCACATACAGCGCATCATCAGGAAGGAAAGCCGCTTGACGGGACTTTTTGAGAAGACATAAGGATGAATGAGGATGGACGACTACAGGAATCATAACCAGGCGAAGGAAGACGACAACTTTTTGCACGACGTGAGTGACGCGATCGCAGAGCAGGTGCAAAGAGAGATGGACAGCGACGAGTTCAGACAGAAGCGGTCCAGAGATGAGATCATTGACGATATTCTGGATGAGACCAATTTCTCTTTCGAACAGGATTTCAACATGAACGAGGGAGATTACGATCCTCGTTCCATGGGAGAAGAGTACACGGATGATTATTACGGGGAGGATTATTACCCGGACGAGGACACAGAGGAGGATGATCCGGATGGGGAGATTCCGCTTCATTCCAGCCGTGGTTCTTACGGAGGCCGGGGAGGCGGTGCCGCGAGAGAGAAAAAGAAGCCCAATTTCTGGCAGAAGATGCCGCTGTGGGGGAAAATCTGCTCTGTCATCGGAGTGATTCTGCTCCTGGTTTTGCTGGCTGCCGTTGGCTATTATGAGTATCTGCTGAGTCTGATTCATCATCAGAACGAAGAGGATACGGCTGTCACGGACCATACCATCACCGAATCCACCGAGGACAATATGCTGGAGACGACCACAGATGATCCTCTGCCGGCGCTGGATCCCAATAAGGTGACGTGGAATCCGGATACGGTCTATCGCCATGAACAGGGTGTGTTGAATTTCCTGCTGGTGGGCGAGGAAAATATTGAGGACGATAATCTGGGCCGTTCGGATTCCATGATCATTGTCACACTGAATCAAAATACGAGGACCCTGGCTTTGACCTCAATTCTCAGGGACTGCTATGTGCAGATACCGGATTATCACGGCAATTCCTACCGGGACAATAAGATTAACGCTTCCTTCCAGTTCGGGGGCATTACTCTGCTGCGCAATACCATTGAGGATAATTTCAATATTCAGATTGACGGTTTTGCCAAGGTGAATTTTGACGGATTTGAGGATGTCATTGACGCGCTGGGCGGCGTGGAGATCACGCTGTCGAAGAAGGAAGCCAAGTATCTGAATACCACCAATTACATCTCCAAGAAGCGGTACCGGAATGTGAAGGAGGGCACCCAGATTTTAAACGGAAATCAGGCGCTTGGATATTCCAGGATCCGGTATGTGAGTGCGCCCAACGGCCTGGCCAATGACTGGGGACGCACCTGGCGGCAGCGGAATGTGCTGAATGCGCTTTTTGAGGCATATCGGAATTCCAGCCTGGCGGATCTGGTGGCTATGCTGCCGGAGATGATGAAATTGGTGACGACGGATTTGAGTAAGGAGCAGATCACGGATGTCCTGGAGATCATTCTGGCGATGCGACCGGAGAAATTGGAGACGATGACGATTCCGGTGGATGACGGTTACCAGGATCGAAGAATTTCCGGTGTGGGGCTTTCCCTGCTGCTGGATATGGATTATAATGTAGAGCGACTGCATGAATTTATCTTTGGGGATGGTTTGGAAAACGCGACGGACAGCACGGAGAGCAGCGGGGAGTGATCACCTGCCTGCTGATCCCTTTTAGGTACAAAAAAAGAAAGCCGTTGGAGTCATCTGACGGCCTTCTTTGATGTATGCGGATAACAGGACTTGAACCTGCACGGTCTCCCACCAGAACCTAAATCTGGCGCGTCTG
>CAZROZ010000124.1:0-470 GCA_964601745.1 uncultured Lachnospiraceae bacterium
ACAGAACTTGACCACTTCCCACTACTCACAAAAAGTTCGATCTGCGAACTTGGTCACTACCCACTACAAGTTCGCTCCGTGAACTTGGCCACTATAAACGCTTGTCAGCAGAATAGAATTTTGCTATGATAGGCACCGTGCGATTCGTGGCAGAGGAAAGACCAGTGTGACCCTTTTGCCTAGTTCATTTCAACTTCGATGCGGGAGGAGAATAAAATGATCAAACAAATTTCCGTATTTTTATCTAATCGTCTGAATAAATTAGAGCAAATGACCCAGATATTGAGGGAAAACGAAGTGAATATCGTTTCTTTCTGCCTCAGTGATACGGCAGAATATGGCGTGGCGCGGATGATTGTCTCTGAACCGGAAAAAGCAAGAACCGTGCTGGAAGAAGCAGGATTTTCCGTCGGTATCAACAACGTGCTGGCAGTGCATCTTCCCAATCAGCCGGGCATGATGAACGAATT
>CAZROZ010000124.1:480-3994 GCA_964601745.1 uncultured Lachnospiraceae bacterium
CCATGGGACACAGAGATGGATACATGGTCATGATTGTAAAAGTGGTGGACATGTACAGCGCGATGGCGCTGCTGGGGCGTGCCGGCTATACGATGCCGGAATCGGAGGAAGTCTATCGGCTCGGAGATTGGAATGCCCGGGAACTTTCCGCGATGGATTTTTTGCCCCAAAATGCTCCTTTAAAATCTGCCGGGCAGGGTGCTTTCCCCTCTGAGACGAATACACCAGGACTCGCTCCGGCGAACTGACCGGCAGACATGAAGATCGATTATACGGTATATTCCTGGGATTGCTTCCGCAGTAGGGAGCGGCTTTCCCAGGAGGAAGAAAAGGCAGCCGGGCAGGGAAGTATGGCTCCTGTTCTGGCAGGTCACCCGAGATTTCGGGATGTGCATGCGAAAAAGAAAGGGGAGCCGTATGCCATCCGTCCCGCTCCGCCTTCCCGTCGGTTATTTGACCTTCTGGAGGAGGGCGATCTTGGAAGATGTTGTCTGCTACTCACTGATTTACACAGTGCAGAGGGAGAAATGGCAGATGCGCTTGTGGACGGGGCGAGGCGTCTGAAACCGGAAGAAATTTTCATCGGCGGTGATCTGATCAATTGGGAAGTGCGTCCCGCTTATGATCAGATGCTTGACCTGCTGAGGCAGCTGCGGCAAATCGCGCCGGTTTACTGTGTTCCTGGCAATCACGAGATAAAATGCCGTGCGTATTCCGAAATGCGATCGGGTTTTTCTGATTTTTTAAAACGCTGCCGGGAGGCGGACATCTGCTGGCTGTGGAATAAAAGGGCGCGGCTCTCGTCTGGAATTTGGCTTTACGGTCTGGCACTGCCGCTTTCTTATTACACAAGAGGGGAGACAAAGCCTCTTTCTGTGGCGGATTTGACGAATCTTCTGGGGAAGCCGGAGGGAGAAAATCCGATTCTATTGACGCACAATCCAATTTACTTTGACCAATATGCCGCCTGGGGCGCGGCGCTCTGTCTCTGCGGACACAATCACGGTGGATTGATCCGCCTGCCGGGGGTGGGTGGCCTGATTTCCCCCCAGCTTCGCCTTTTCCCCAAATATGATTACGGCTACTTTCTGGATCCGAGGACAGGCGGGCAGATGATTCTCTCCCGGGGGCTCTGGGGACATGGCGTGAATCCCAGGTTCTTCAATAACGCGCCGGAAGTCGTGGTGATTCGCCTGGTGGACGGATCCGGTTTGGAAAAGAGCAGGTGACATGTTTTTTCGTCGGTTTAAAGTCGGTTTAAGGTTTAAAAAATGAGAAAAAATTTCTTGATTTCACGCGTGAGGAGCGTTTATGGCCATTTCTGTAAAGCTGCAGACCTTTCAGGGACCTTTGGACCTGCTGCTGCATTTGATTTCAAAGAATAAAGTTTCCATCACCGATATCCCCATCGCGTCTATCACAGATCAATATCTGGAATACCTCTCCCACATGGAGCGGGAGGATCTGGATGTCATGAGTGAATTTCTGGTGATGGCGGCGACTCTGCTGCAGATCAAGGCCAGGATGCTGCTTCCGGTGCCTGAAGAAGAGTCGGAGGAGGAGACGGATCCCAGGGAAGAATTGATGCAGCGTCTGCTGGAATATAAAATGTATAAAGAGGCGGCTTTAGCCCTGCGGGAAAAAATGGAGGGAGCAGAGAGAATCCTCTTCCGGAGCCCCTATATTCCGGAGGAGGTGGCTGCCTTTAAAGAGGTGATCGATCCGGTGAAACTTGTATCGGATGCCGGGCTCACGACCAGGCAGCTGGCCAGTGCCTTTATGCAAGTGTTGCAGCGGCAAAAGGAGAGCAGAGATCCGATTCGCAGCCATTTCGGCACCATCGCGAGAGAAGAAGTGAGTATGGCACAGACGATGCGGTCAGTGAGCGACACCTTGAAGCATAAGAAAAAACTGTCCTTTCAGGAATTGCTGACCCATGCCGGCAGCCGGTCAGAGGTCGTGGTTACCTTTTTGTGTATTTTGGAATTGATGAAGGTCGGCGCGGTTTCCACCAGTCAGAAGGGACTGTTTTCAGAAATCGACCTTACCTATATCGGAACGGAGGACCAGGATTTTGAAGCAATGGGAAGGGATTATTGAGGCAGTGCTCTTCGCCATGGGAGTGCCCGTCCCTGTCAGCAACCTAGCTGCCGCTCTGGATCTGGAAGAAGCAAAGGTGCAGGAGATTTTGGAATCGCTGCGAACACGGTATGAAAGGGAAGAGTCGGGGCTTTGTCTGCTGGAATTCGATGATTCTGTGCAGCTTGCCACCAAACCGGAAGCCTACGATGTGTTGAAACGGCTGGTGCATCTGCCGCAGAAGCATGAATTCAGTGATTCTATTCTGGAGACCCTCTCCATCATTGCTTACAAGCAGCCGGTCACCCGGGCAGACATTGCCGCCATTCGCGGGGTGAACAGCGATTACGCGGTGAATCGTCTGCTGGAATACGGGTTGATTGAGGAGCAGGGACGTCTCACAGCACCCGGCAGACCGATTCTCTTTGGAACGACACTGGCCTTTCTGCAGAGCTTCGGGCTATCCTCCCTGGAAGATCTGCCGGCACTGAATGCAGAAGACCTGGCACGTCCGGAGGAAAAGCCGGAGGAGATGGAACAGTTAAGCTTTGATTTTGGCAATGAGACCAATTCCTTGTAAATTTTTACGATAGTGGAAGGGAGAAAACCATGTATCCGTTACCGCAGGAGCGAATCAAGTTGAATGATAACTGGGGATTTCGCCGCCGCTTTGTAAAAGGGATGTGTGACCGGGAATTTGACTGGAAAAAGCTGGAACTGGTCCGTCTCCCTCACTGGGGGGAACTGCAGTCTTATCCGGCGAAGGAAAAGACGGGACGGATGTGCTGCGGTTACCGGAAAGAGTTTTCCCTGGGGGTTGCCTTTTCCTCTTTTCCCGCATGGCTGGTCGTACATCGTCCCTCACCGCTTTTTAGGATTTATCTGAACGGGGTGGAGCTTTCCCTGCCAAAAGAGTATGAGACCAGCTGGGAGATCCCGGTCAGCGGCATGCTCTCCTATACGGTCCCCAATGTGCTGACGGTGGTTGTGGATAATCGGGACGAGGAGACGAGCCTGTTCGCGGGACTTTCTACAGAGATGGAGCTGCGGTTGCGGCCGGTACGCTATCTGAGAGAGGCGAAGCCTCTGGTGGATTTTGCCACAAAGACAGTGACCACCCATATTCTGGTAGAGGGAATGGCGCAAGGACTGTCCGTCCGGCAGCGGCTTCTCTCCCCGGACCAAAACGGGCGGATGCAGATTGTGGTGGAGAAACAGGATTTGACCCAGCAGGAGGCGACAATTTCCTTTTCCCTGCCGGATGCCGTGGAATGGAATCCATCTCACCCTGTCTGCTATACTGTAAAGACCGAATTATTTGAGGGGGCAAAACGCCTGGAGAGCGTGGAGGAGAAGGTTGGATTCTGCAGCAAAGAATTTTCGGACGACACATTCTTTCTAAATGGAAAATCCACGCGTCTCATGAGCGTGGTCT
>CAZROZ010000124.1:4004-5700 GCA_964601745.1 uncultured Lachnospiraceae bacterium
GAATGGGCTGTATCCTTTTGTAGGGATGGCGATGCCCTCTAAGGTCCGGTGCCGGGAGGTGGAGGAAATCCTGCGCTGGAGCGGCTGCAACGCCGTGCTGCCCGCCGGGACGCCTGTGGAGGAGGCGTTTCTTACCACCTGCGACGAAAAGGGACTCATGGTGCTGTTGACAAAAGAACCACAGAAGTCTCATCCCTGCGCCCTGGTGCTGCCAAAGGGAATGTTAGATCAGCTCATCGCGCAATTCTCCGCTTTTTCGACGCGGGAGGAATCGCCTGCCTTTTTGTTAAATGAAGCTTATGAGAAAGCCGGGAGCGTGGGGGTGCTGCCCTTCGCCTTTACGGACGGCTATCCCTTGACGAATAAAAAAAATCTGGGCGGCGATGGTGTCCTGACACTTTTCCGCCAGGAAACATCCCGCAGCGCTCTGTGCCGGGTCCAAGGGCAGATAGACACGCCGGATCCTCCCTTTGAACGCCTCTCCTGGGAGAAAGAAAGAGGGGGAACGCTCCCTGTCTGCTATACCCAGGCAACATCCGGAATCTTTACCGCGGATGATGTGAATGTAGGGCCGATTTTTCCGGATACGGACAGATTTGGCAGCTTGCCCCATCCTCCCATAGTGCCGCTGTATTTCCGGGAATGGCTGGCCGGCATCTTTGACGACCGGGACGAGGAAGTGGGTAAGGAGATCGTGGAGTGGATTTTCCTGCTGCAGGAGAAGGGAGAGTCCGGGCTTTCCATTCCAGAGCGGCTCCGGTTTCAGCATTTTTGCAAGAAAAATAACCTCCTCAAAGCCCATTTCCGGATTTGGCAGGAGAAAATGCAGGTGAATCTGCAGGAGGATTTGCGGATCCTGACGGTGACGCTTTCTTCTGGGGCGGGGGAACCGCAGCGGACGCTGACCTGGAAAAAATTCCCGGTTGCCTCTATCCACGCCAATGCGGATACACTGGTGCTGCACGAGGATGGAACTTCTGACTGCGCCTTGGTTCGGTTGCAGGTGGTGGAGGAAGGCGGCGCTCCTCTTTTTGTCGGCAGTGATCGCTTTCGCGTGGAGACCGAGGGCAGGATTCAGATTCTCGGAACGGTGCCCCGGCATCTGCAGGACGGAGCGGCTGCTTTTCTGGTGACCAGCACCGGAGAGAGCGGCGAGGGAGAGGTGCGGGTCCTGGACAAAGACGACTCCCTGATCACCACAATTCATTTTTCAATTCTTGAGGGGGAAACGGCACTTTCTTAAGAGGGAGTGCCGTGCTTTCTCCTTTCTTTTTTAAAAATTTTAGACGATATTACTTTTGAATCAAAAGCAGAGTGGGTCGATGCCTTTCAAAAATTAAGTTGTCAAACCATATCTTTTAGACTATTATTATCATGGGCACAAAGTTGAATTTCGGATTGAGATCCAATTTTTTTGCCTTCCTTTGTTCAAATGACTGCCCAGGAAAGGCGGTTCTTTGAATCTGCTGCAATGGCACAGCTTGACTGCGGCGAAGGTTCAGTTTGATTTGATCAGAGGAATCCCGCAGACCGGGGCGGAGAGGAATAGCGCTTCCTCAATCACGGTTTCTCTGCAGATCCGGTTTGCGTATGAGTTACTTTTTTCGCCGCGCAGAGTTTTTTGTGCGGGCGTTTGGAAATAAACTATCATGCCCCACATGTGGGGCACCACCATGAATGAAAGCCCACGGATTGC
>CAZROZ010000125.1:0-1932 GCA_964601745.1 uncultured Lachnospiraceae bacterium
AAAGGCTTGATACAATTTGCCGGGGCTGAGCTCATAAAGGCACAGCCGCGACACATAGGGAAATGCCAGATCTACCAGCGAAATTGCCAGAGCGCACACCATATCCAGAGCAAACAGTCCTATATGGGGTTTAAAATAACTGATAAAAATGTGAAAAAGTCCCCAATTTTTAAAATCTCGTTTTTTCATTTCCTCTACCCCTGTCACAAATAATTATCCATTCCAAAAAACTTTGTTTGCTATCTCCGGGTTTCTTTTCGTCGTCATGATAATAGCGTACCACCCAGCAGGCAAAGAGTCTCCTATTTTCTGCCCCTTCTATTTTCTGCCCCATTGCGAAAATTGTCATAAAGGCATTTCAGTCTCTATCTCCATACAGAAATTCTACCATAAAAGCAGCTTAAAAGCCTCCTGAATTTGTCAAAAAAACAAATCCGAATGTCCCAAAAATCGGAACATTCGGATTTTCCTTGTGAAGTGGACCTGAGGGGAATCGAACCCCTGTCCGAAAGCCTATCCATCCGAGTATCTACTATCATAGTCCCTTATTTGACATTCCCTCTGCCGAACGGGAAGGCACACCCTTTCGGTTTCAGTAGTCCCTCATACGCCTGACCGCCCGAGACAAATCGGCCATCGTTTCCCGCATCATCGACGCCAGGGTCCCTCCGTGCGGGTGCAGTGGGTCTGACGACAGCATTTAAGCTGCTAACGCAAGTCTATTATTGTCTGCGTTTATATTTAATTTCCGTTTTTTCGCGTGGCCACGGTCCACGGATAGCTGCTCCGACTTCAAAACCCCCGTCGAAACCATTACAAGCCCATGCTTGAACGAAAGCGCTTCGGCTAACTTCCTCTGTCATGATAATGGGAGAGCTCGATTTTGTCAAGATTTTTTGGCAAGGTCCGAAAAAATACAGCACTACACGTTCAGAAAAAATTCTCGTACATTGGCTGTTTTCTCCCCGCCATCGATCTCAAATTATTCTGAATCCCGCTCCAATTTTCTGCAGCCTAAGGGAACTACTGTGGTGATTCACGGTCTGTTCCTCACAGTACAACATTTTACTTCGTCAATAATATACTACACCAGTAGAGTCATTTATCTTCAGCAAAAACTCACTTCTGATTGTACTTTTTCAGTTCCCTTTCTGCCTCCCGTTTTTGATCTCGCCTCGCTGTAGCCTCCCGCTTATCATAGAGTTTCTTTCCCTTGGCAAGACCGATCTCCACTTTCACCAGGCTTCCCTTGAAATAAACCCGCAGCGGTACCAGCGTGTATCCCTGCTGGTCCACTCTCCCGGTGAGTTTTCGGATCTGGTCCTTGTGCAGCAGCAGTTTCCTGACCCGGAGCGGATCCCGATTGAAAATGTTGCCTTTCTCATAGGGACTGATGTGCATTCCATACACCAGCACCTCACCGCCCTGAATGCGGACAAAAGATTCCTTGATGCTGCATTTTCCCATGCGCAGTGATTTGACTTCTGTACCGTGCAGCGCAATCCCGCACTCATAGGTATCTTCAATGAAATAATCATGATATGCTTTTTTATTATTTGCGATCAGTTTGATGGTACCCTTGTCCATAGACGAAATCTGCCCCCCGTCATCTCAAAAAGAAAACCCACTTCCAATTCGCGGGAGTGGGTCCACATTTGCTGTCAAAACTACGCTTCTTCACTGGAACAACACGTTCATGAGAAGCGCCATAATCATAAAGGCGACACAGAGAATCTTTGTAATCAGCGCCATGCGTCCGGCTTTCGAACGGCTCTTATTCTTCTCCCAGTAACTGCCGCCGGAACTATTGCCACCGTATATCGCACTCAAGCCGTCTCCCTTGCCCTGCTGCAACAGAACAATCACCGTCAGTGCAATGCACACCGCAACAAAGAGGATGGTAAAAATCACACGAAAAACAACCATTGGATG
>CAZROZ010000125.1:1942-5647 GCA_964601745.1 uncultured Lachnospiraceae bacterium
ATGTACTCCTTCCTATGAGAAACGGGATACGCTCCCGCCAAGCCCGCAACAATGACAACAAAGGTCGGAAAGTCAGACAGAATCAATCCCTCTTCTATTCCTGCATTACGAGTCGCAAAAGACACAGCCACAGTTCGGAAAAGAAGCATGGCAAAAACATACCTTCTGTCTTTGTTCCTGCTTTTGCTATCTCTGTCTAGTCTCTATTCCGCTTAAAACAAAACAAAGAAAGTCTCTCAAAGCGACCCCAGTGACGCCTACTATATCACACGGAGAAAGGCATTTCAACATTTTTTTATCGTCCAACACCTACCCCCGCCAAGCCCAAAAAAGAAGTAACTTCCCAAAAAAGAAGCAGGACTGACCCTCCATCCTGCTCCATCTTGGCACATCAAAAAGAATATGAGAGAAAATCCTCATGCCACACAAGCGGGACACCACCGAACGAAAGCCAACGGAATGTTCCGCTGCGGTGTCTTCTCTGCTCCCGACACGACTAAATGCGAAAAATCAATCTCTCACACTGCATCGCAGGCATAAACGAGCACTGTCGTTTACTTTAGCACTCGTCCTTCTCAAGCCTGAAAATGACTGTGATTGTACCACAATTCATCCGCCACAGGCTTCCATGCATCCGCGGCAGGAATGCATTTATCTGTCAGATCGTGGACGTCCTCCGGTTTTTGCAGATCGGTGGAGTGGGCACCGGATTCTTCCACCATGCGGGCAAGAGCACCCTGATTGTCCAGAAGCGGACAAGGCCGAAGCATGTTGTCCGAGAAAGGCTGTCCGTCATGATACGCCATAAACATAGGAGAGCGAAGCCCCTCCAGCAGCGTCTTTTCCCGGATATTAGAATCGGAATAATGAATAAATGCGCACGGATCCATATCGCCGTTGGCATTGATGTGCAGATATCGACGTCCGCCGGCAATGCAACCTCCCGCGAATTCCCCGTCATTCCAAAAATCCATGGTGAAAATCGGCTTCGTATTTCGGAATTTGCGCACCTGCTCGTACATGAATTTCCGCTGCTCCGCAGTGACCATCAATTCAGGCACCGCGTCTTTCCCGATAGGCATATAAGTGAACAGCCAGCAGAACTTTGCGCCCCACTCAATCATCTGATCAAAATATGCCTCGCTGCCGATCACATCCGTATTCTGTCTGGTATAGCAGCAGGACAGGCCAAAAGGCAATTTCTTCTCTCGGAGGATCTGCATAGCATGCTCAATCTTTTTAAAGGTCCCCTTTCCTCTCCGGAAATCGGTCGACTCCTCAAAGCCCTCCACACTGATGGCAGGAGCGAAATTCTTCACCCGCAACATGTCATCGGCAAACGCCTCATCAATCAGAGTCGCGTTGGTAAACGCACTGAACATAGAATCCGGATGAGATTCACAAAGACGAATGACATCTTTCTTGCGCACTAGCGGTTCCCCGCCGGTAAATAAGAAGAAGTAGCAGCCCAGGTCATTGGCCTGATTGATGATGCTGTCCATCTCCTCATAAGTCAAATTCAACTTGTTGCCATATTCCGCGGCCCAGCAGCCGGTGCAGTGGAGATTGCAGGCTGATGTAGGATCCAGCAAAATCGCCCAGGGGATGTTGCATCCATATTTCTTCGCATTCTCAGCCTCCTCCCGCTGCCCGTACAGCGTCGCTCTGAGCCCCAGATTAATAATAAGAGTTTTTAGAACATCATTGTCAATATCCCGCCACAGGTTCATCAAATACTGATTCCAAATATTGTCCGGATCATCCAAAATCTCATGGAACACTTTCACTTGTTCCTCGTACCAGCCCAATTTCTCTATCAGCGACAGCAACTTTGGAATGTTCTTTTTCGGATCCCCGGAAATGTAATCCAACAGTTTTGACATTACTGCGTCGGATATTGTTTGTTTGAAGCTCATGATAAAAACCCTCCTGTTTTCTCATATTTCCCGCACTTTTCTCCTATTCGTATTCGCCTGGGGGAAACCGCTCCCTTCCTGCATTAAGGCATAAACGTTCTCATTAAAAATAGTTATATCTCTTCCTCTAAGAACGATTAGGTAGAAATCAGCGCTTGTTTCCTTGTAAACGATATAGGAAGAAAAATATGGGCCGCCTTTCTTTTTGTGTCCTGCCTAGCTTAGACTACAGGCAGTGGGCACATGATCCGGCATCTTTTTGGGAAATCACTTTTTTTCTTTCCCCGCATGCTTTCATTCATACTTTGAAAAACCACTACAATTTGATTTTAAACCGGGTGCTAGTGTACCATATCCCTATTGAAAAAGCAACCGGGATTTTCCCGTCGGCAGCCCGGCGACCTACTTCCTAAATGTAGCCGCAGCAATCTACTTTCTGACTGTAGCCGCAGCAATCTACTTTCTAAATGTATCCGCAGCGACCTACTTCCCGCGCACAGCCATCACAGTGAGAGAACGCAGATCACCCACGCCTGGTCAAAACACGGATGTTCTCCAGCGAGCAGTCCCGGGTCAATCCGTCATCCGTATATAACTCATAGGAATCGCCGTCACCCAGCAAAGTCAAGTGCTCCACATCATAGTCCTTCGTATTGGAAATGACCTTCCCTACAGGAAGCAATTTCCCTTTGCGAATAAAGAAAACCACCTCTGCCGGAGGAACAGGGATCGTATGCCAGCCGGAAGAAACAGGCGAACAGTGAAACTCCCCGTCATAGCGCACCTGGGTCATTTCCTCCGGGAGGAAGACCCGGCGAGCACCAGCCCCCTCCGTCACAACAGGCGCAATCATCAGACTGTCTCCCACAAGAAGTTGATCCTCAATCCCCTTCGCCTCCGGATAGGCAAAAGCCACCGGTTTCATGTAAAGATCAAAGGAGAGCGCAGCCTTCATATATTCTGAATAGAGATAAGGAAGCAGACGATAGCGGAGCCGAATGATTGTGCGGAAGCTGCCGGGATCTCCAAAACTGTACGCCTCCTGATTCCTGCTGAACTTGCTGGTGTGATTTCGCATGAGCGGCGTAAAGACGGAAAAGGCAAGCCACCGCAGAAGCAGCTCCCGGGTACAATTTCCCTTAAAGCCCCCGGTGTCCGCCCCGGAATACAAAAAGCCGCACAGATTCAAAGAAGGCATGTGCCGCACATTGAGCATCAGATGCTCCCAGGTGGAACTGTTGTCTCCAGTCCAGATTCCACCGTAACGCCCGGCACCTATATAACTGGAACGGGAAAATAGCAGAAAACGGTGATCCAGGAGCCGCGACAAGCCCTCACTGCTAGCCCTGGTCATCATGGCGCCAAATAGATTATGAACCTCATCGTGCCGCACCTTCTTGCCTTCGATGTCGTGGAAAAAGGACTGGTAACTTTGCACCGTATCCTTTTTCATCTCTTCCTCAGCCTTGCGCCCCAATAGGACATTGCGCAGAAACCGCAGCGGCATCGACTTGGGACCTTTCGTGTACTCACTGTAGAAAATGGCTGGCTCATTCATATCATTCCAGAAACCCTCAATGCCCTTTTCCGTATAGAATCGGTAATGCTCCCCGAACCAGCTCCGCGCTTTGCTGTTTAGAAAGTCTGGAAAATGGGTCATCCCCGGCCAAACGCCCGCCTGAAAAAATCCGCCTTCTTTATTTCGGCAGAAAATCTCCTCTTTCACTCCGTCCTCATAGACTGAATCCCCCGGCTCGACCTTGACGCCAGCATCCACGATGGGGACCAG
>CAZROZ010000126.1:0-5623 GCA_964601745.1 uncultured Lachnospiraceae bacterium
CACGCCGTTTCGCCGTGAACAACTGGGATGCTGCTTCCCCATGATTATCCAGACACACTGTTTCCCCCTTAATGAACCGGGCACACTGTTTCCCCGTGATGAACCAGGCACAACAAGCTGTCCTCCCGCTTCCCTCACAGAAAATCCGCCAGCGAGATCTGATTCGTCTGGGGCAGATCCCCAAAAATACCCAGTTCATTCATGACGCCCGTGACGGTGGCACTGACCTTACAGCGATTGCGAAAATCCTCCACCGACAGGAAAGAGCCCTCTTCCCTGGCCGTCACAATCGCCTCCGCCACTTTATCGCCCAATCCGTCGATAGAAGAAAACGGCGGCAGCAATTTCCCGTCCACCACCTGAAATTTCGAGGCAGAGGAATGATACAGATCCAGGGGGAGAAATTCAAAGCCCCGGGCGTACATTTCCTGCACCACCCGCATATCCCGCATGGCGTCCTGTTCCTTCTGAGTCAATTCATTGGATCTTCTCTTGTAATCCTGCAGGTAGTTTTGCAATGTCTCCTTTCCCCGGCACATGATGACATAATTGAAGGCCTTCGCCCGAATGCTGAAAAAGGCGGCATAAAAGGCCAGCGGATAATAAACCTTGTAATAGGCAATCCGGAGTGCCATCATCACATAAGCCACCGCGTGCGCTTTGGGGAACATATACTGGATGTGTTTGCAGGACCAGATATACCAGTCCGGCACGCCCGCCGTAAGCATGCTCTTTTCCATCTCCGGGGTCAGTCCGCGGCCTTTTCGCACCGACTCCATGATTTGAAAGGCCAGTCCCTTCTCCAGCCCCTTTCCGATCAGATAAATCATGATGTCGTCCCGGGTGCAGATGGCAGTGGACAGCGTACAGGTCCCCTCCAGGATCAATTTCTGGGCATTGTTCAGCCAGACATCCGTGCCGTGGGCTAGGCCGGCGATCCGCACCAGATCGGAGAAGCACTTCGGCTTGGTCTCCCGCAGCATCTGCATGGCAAAATCCGTCCCGAATTCCGGCACGCCCAGCGCTCCCAGATCGCATCCGTCCAGATCTTCCTTCGAGAGATGCAGGGCATCCAGATTGGCGAAAAGGGAGAGCACGCCCGGATCATCCAGGGGAATCGTCCTGGCATCCAGGCCGGTCAAATCTTCCAGCATCCTGATCATGGTCGGATCATCATGTCCGAGAATATCCAGCTTTAGCAAATTATGATCGATGGAATGATATTCAAAATGTGTCGTAATGACGGTGGAATTCATATCATTCGCGGGGCGCTGCACTGGGGTGAAAGAATAAATCTCCTCTCCATGGGGCAGCACAATGATCCCGCCGGGATGTTGTCCCGTCGTGCGCCGCACCCCCACGCATCCCTTCACCAGACGGTCGATTTCCGCCTTTCTCTTGGGGATGCCCCGATCTTCAAAATAATTTTTCACAAAACCGTAGGCCGTCTTCTCCGCTAAGGTGCCGATGGTGCCTGCCCGGAACGTGTGCCCTTTGCCAAAAATCACTTCCGTGTAATCGTGGGCACGACTTTGATACTCGCCGGAGAAATTCAGATCGATATCCGGCTCCTTATCTCCGTAAAAGCCCAGGAATGTCTCAAAGGGGATGTCATGCCCGTCCTTCAAAAGGGGGCTTCCACAGACAGGGCAGAGCCGATCCGGCATATCACATCCGGAACTGCCCGCAAATCTTCTGACTTCCTCCGAATCAAAATCCACAAAATGACAATCGGGGCAGTAATAATGAGCGGGAAGAGGGTTCACCTCCGTGATGCCTGCCATGGTCGCCACCAGAGAGGAGCCCACAGAGCCCCGGGAACCCACCAGATAGCCGTCCTCATTGGATTTCCAGACCAATTTCTGGGCAATGATATACATGACGGCAAAACCGTTCTTGATAATAGAAGAGAGTTCCTTCTCCAGCCGCTGCTGCACGATCTCCGGCAGCGGATCCCCGTACATAGAATGGGCTTTCTCATAACAGATGCTGGTCAATGTCTTGTCCGAATCCGGGATCACCGGCGGACACTTGTCCGGACGCACTGGCGCGATACGCTCCAGTCTCCCGGCGATCTCCTTGGGATTTTTAATCACCACTTCATAGGCTTTTTCCCGGCCCAGATAGGCAAATTCCTCCAGCATCTCATCGGTGGTATGAAAATAGAGAGGAGACTGGGAGTCCGCGTCCTTGTACCCTTTTCCCGCCTGAATAATCCGGCGGTAGACCTCATCCTCCGGATCCATGAAGTGCACATCTCCGGTCGCCACCACCGGCTTTTTCGTCATTTCTCCCAATTCCACCACTTTGCGGTTCAGATTCCGCAGATCTTCCTCGCTGTGGACGCTCTGATATTCTTCCCGGTCACTGGCGATCATGAAGGCATTATTGCCGATGGGCTGAATCTCCAGATAATCATAGAACGACACGATCTGGGCCAATTCATCCTCTTCCCGCCCTGCCAGCAGAGCGCGGAATACTTCCCCCGCTTCGCAGGCCGAACCGATCAAAAGGCCCTCCCGGTTCTCCTGAATCAGGCTCTTTGGCATCAGCGGCCGCTTGTTGAAATAATCCAAATGAGAGTACGAGACAAGCCGGTACAGATTGACCCGCCCCACGTCGTTGGCGGCCAGCAAAACGCAGTGATAATACCGCAGATTCTTGGCGGCAGCCGCCGGCAGTCGATCCATGACCGCCAGGTCCCGGAGCGTCGTCTTCCCCTGCCTGACAAATCGTCTGGCAAATTCCAGAAAAATCTCCGCTGTGGCACCGGCATCGTCCACCGCCCGGTGATGATGCTCCAGAGAAATATTTAATTCCTTGCAGACCCGGTTCAAAGTATGGCGCGTCAATTGAGGCAGCAGCATCCGGGACATGGCCACCGTGTCAACCACTGCCGGGGAGAAGGGAAGTCCCAGCCGTCTGGCATTTTCCTCCAGGAAGCTCACATCAAAGGAGGCATTGTGCGCCACCAGCACCGCGTCTTTGGCAAAGTCCAAAAATTCCGGCAAGATCTCCCGGATCGGCTTCGCGTCCGCCACCATCTCATTCGTGATACTGGTCAATTCCGTGATGTGCGGCGGAATGAGGCATTCCGGATTCACAAAGACGCTGTACCGGTCTGAGATCTGCCCATTTTCCACCTTCACCGCGCCAATCTCAATGATGGCACAGTCAGCGGGGTGCAGGCCGGTTGTCTCCAGGTCAAAGACCACGAATCTGTCGAAGAGCGTCTCGTTTCCCTCTCCCCACACCATCCTGGCAGTGTCATCCACCAGATAACACTCGCAGCCGTAGATCACCTGGAACGGATCGTCCCTCTCCAGGGCGTGAAAGGCCTCCGTGAAACTCTGCACCACCCCGTGATCCGTGATGGCGATGGCAGGGTGTCCCCATTCCTTTGCCCGATTCACCAGGGCTTTGGCAGAGACCAAACCGTCCATGTCGCTCATGAAAGTATGGGCATGGAGTTCAATGCGCTTTTCCGGCGCCAGATCCTGTCTTGTCCTGCGGATGGGTTCTGCCGCTTTGATGCCGACGAGAGAGGTGAGGGCGATTTCCCGGTCGAAATTGTCCATGGCGGCGATTCCCTTCACCCGCACCGCTGCGCCTTCCCGCAGATGGGAACACACTTCTTTCGCCTGCTCCTGTTTCAGGAAGAGCTTGGCGGAGATGGTATCCGTGTAATCGGTGATGGAAAAAATCACCAGTTTCTTCTCTCCTTTGATATCTCTTTCCTGGACGTTCACAATGTCGCCCACGACCACCACTTCCCCGACAGCGTCCTGGATATCGGAGATGGGGGTCACTGGTCCCTCCACGTTCTTCCCATAAAAGACATCGGGATCATTGGGAGCCCGGCGGTAACGCTTCTGTCCGCTCCCCGTCTTCCCTTTTGGCGCCTCATATGCTGTGGCTGTTCCTCTCACCGGGGAACCGTCCGCCGATGCGCCTGCCGCCAGAGATGCCAGTCCCGCCTGGGCGGTCAATGTCTGAGCGGGGCTTGGTATGCTGCCTATCTGCTGCCCGGACGATGTCTGATGAGAGGACGCCTGTAGTGCCTGCTCCATCGCGGCATCGTAATCTTCTAGCTCCTCCTGTTTTGGCATATAGTAAGTAAAATTAAATTCCAAAGAGCGATCAAAAAGCTCGTTCCACAGTGCTTGCGCCCAAGTCCGAAATTCCGACTCGAATTGATAGGAGAGGAAATTGTCCTCCAGCGAAACGCAGAGCACATCCCCCTCCCAGGATAATTCGGAGGTGGAGAGAATGCTGTAGAGAAGGCGGCTCTTTTCCTGCAACTCCCGGAGAAAATTATCTTTTATCTTAAGAAACAATTCTCTATTGCCGTACTCCCGCTCCAGCTGATAATGCTCGTGTATGTGTACTTCTCCCGGCATCTGAAAAAATACCTGTTTTTTCAGGATTCCCTCCATCTTCTTCTTGTCCTCGTAGGGCAGGAGTCGGGAACAGTTGACCAGTGTCTTAATGTCTCCCGTTGACTTGGAAACCACTACTTTCCTGACCTCCATGGGCGTGAATTCCGTCCGCAGCCGGGACGGAATCTCATGTAAGCGGTCAAAGACTTCAAAAAAGAGCATTTCTTATCCTTTCCAGTTCAAAAGTTCCTCCCGCAGCGCAAAGAGGAGTTGATCCTCCGGCACTTTCCGCACGATCTGGCCTTTTTTGAAGAGCAGTCCCTCTTTGTCCCCGCCGGCGATTCCGATGTCCGCCTCTCTGGCTTCCCCCGGCCCGTTGACGGCACAGCCCATGACTGCCACTTTGATGGGGAGCGCCAGGTCCGCCGTCATCTCTTCCACTTGTCTCGCCAGGGAAATCAAGTCGATTTTCGTCCTGCCGCAGGTGGGACAAGAGATGACCTCCACCCCGCTCCTCTCCAGATCCAATGCCTGGAGGATTTTCTTGGCCACAAGGACCTCCTCCACCGGATCCGCGGTCAGCGATACCCGGATGGTGTCCCCGATTCCCAGATACAGCAGAATTCCAAGGCCAACGGACGATTTGATGGTCCCGCTGAATGCCGTTCCCGCCTCCGTGATGCCAAGATGCATGGGATAACGCAGTTTCTCCGCTAATAATAAATAAGCGTCAACGCACATCTGCACATTGGACGCCTTCACACTCATCACCAGATTGCGGTAATCCATGTCCTCGATGAGTTCCACCTGCCTTCTCACCGACTCCACCAGTGCTCTGGCATTGACTCCGCCGCACTCCCTCATCAAGTCCTGATCCAGGGAACCCGCGTTGGCACCCACCCGAATGGGAATCCCCCGCTCTCTGGCAGCCCGTACCACCTCCCGGACTCTCTCTTTTCCGCCGATATTGCCCGGATTGATGCGGATCTTGTCCGCTCCGTTTTCTATCGCGGCGATGGCGAGGCGATAGTCAAAGTGAATGTCCGCCACCAAAGGGATCGAGATCTGCGGCTTGATGACAGAAAGCGCACTGGCTGCCTCCCTGGTAGGCACGGCGCAGCGGACGATCTGGCAGCCTGCCTTCTCCAGAGCGTGAATCTGCGCCACAGTGGACGCCGCGTCCTCCGTTCTCGTATTGGTCATAGACTGGATCGCGATGGGGTGATCACCGCCGATTTTTACCG
>CAZROZ010000127.1:0-5612 GCA_964601745.1 uncultured Lachnospiraceae bacterium
AAATGGGGTTCCAAGGGTTTCGAGGCAGTATCACGAAGGTGGAATGTGATCTGTTAAAACGTGGTATCAAGTTGGATCTCCAGGAGTCAAAGAGAGAGGAGAGGGGCGCTACTGCAAGAACATGGAGGAAAGAAGACAGCGCAACTTCTGGAAAGACATCTACGAGAGAAGTTAAAATCTCATTCTGCTTTCAGAAGGATTCGGAATTTCAGGAAATGTACGCTTTCATGGAGCTACACAGGATGCTGAAGTCCGATAGAAATCAGGTGAATCACGCCGCCCTTCCGGAAGAAACCACAAAACCAAGGAATCGCAAGAGGGAAATCCGTATGGAACAGTTGAAGGCTGCCGTGGAGACCTATATCGAGTGGGCACAGGAACTGATGGACACTGCTCAAAAGTATGCTATAGTCAACGATAAATAGGGACACAGATGTCCAGGGAATCATTTTCACGAACGATAATCTCAATATCTGCTGATCTTCTCAGCATTTACGCACTGGTGCAAATAAACTGCATCGGTGCGTTTTCTTTTCTCCCATAAGGAGGGATGAAAAAAAAGGAGGAGAGGAAAATAGATGCAGGAATGAAACATGCCCAATGCGGATGTGGCGAAAGAATCTGTCTAATGCGGATGTGGCGAAAGAATCTGTCTAATGCGGATGTGGCGAAAGAATCTGTCTAATGCGGATGTGGTGAAGGAATCTGCGTAATGAGGATGTGGCGAAGAGAAAGAATCTGTCTGCAAAAGGACTGTGACGAAAAGAAGCCTGTCCAGCATACGGGCAAATACCACAAAGAAAGGATGAAAAAAATGAGTCAGGAACTGGAAAAAAGAACACTCGAGTGGAAACAGCTGGAGAGAAAAACCGAGGAACAGCGCAAATTGGCGGACGAGTATTACGAATCAAATCTGTTGGAATTGATTGTGGAGGAATATGTCGCCAACAACAAGGCCAAAGTCGTGGAACCGGTGGATTATCTGGTCATGTCGGTGGGCACATCGTATGAGCCGATCGTGCTGAATATCCGACTCTTTCAGCCCAAAAAGGTGCTGCTTTTGTGCACCAGGGCTTCCGCAAAACTCCTAGAGAAGATCGTTGCGTACTGTGCTCTGAAGCCGGACGCGTATGAGAAAAGCATGGTGAGTGAGACAAATCCCCTGGAGATCTACCGGGAGATCAAGCACGCTTATCTGCAGTGGGACAAACCGGAAAAAATGTATATCGACTTTACCGGTGGCACCAAGGCTATGTCTGTTGCCGCCGCGATGGCGGGAGCCATGATCAATGTCCAGCTGGTCTATGTTGGGACTAACGAGTATCTGGTGGATTTTCGGAAGCCAAATCCGGGCTCAGAGACACTCTTTTACATCACGAATCCGCTGGCGGTATTCGGTGACCTGGAGATAGAGAAAGCGTTAATCCTATTCACTGAGCACAATTACGCCGGGGCAAAGGAAAAACTCAGCGCGTTGAAGGAAAACATTCCGGATCCTAATATCCGGCAGGAACTGAATTTTGCCTACCTGCTGGCAAAAGTGTACGAGGAGTGGGACGCGTTGGAATTTATTCCTGCCTATGAGGATATCCTGAACCTGAACGCACAGCTAAAAAGGGACGCCGCGCTGAACCAGAATTTTCTCCTGATGGATTTCTACGAAACCCTGAAAAAGCAGGAACAGATTCTATGCAATCTGCGGCAGATCCCAGGGCTCATCAAAGAACATAAGAATCTGCAAATTCTGCAGGATAAGAAACTCATGATTTCTCTCATGTTTACCATGTGTCAGAATGCTCTGATTCGCGAGGAACAGGAAAAGTATGACATGGCCACTTTGTTGCTTTACCGCTTGCTGGAGATGATAGGACAGAGACGCCTCGCCAGATATGGACTGTATGTGTCCAAGATGGCGTATGCCAATATCAAGTACGACAACCTGCGCCGACAGGAATACAAGGGATTAAGTGCCAGTGAGCAATTCGCGCTGCTGAAAACCAATGTGAAGGAAATTAAAAATGCCTTGTATGGAAGGGAAAGCAGCGATTATCTGCCGGACCAGGTGTCATTGCTGGACAGTTTCATTCTCTTACAGGCACTGGGCGATCCCATCGTATTTTCCGGGAAGCCGGAAGATGTGGGAAAACTCAAACGGATCCGCGCCATGGTATTTCTGCGGAATAATTCTATCTTTGCCCACGGACTTGGAAGTGTCAGTGTGGAGGATTTTTCGAAATTCAAGAAGTTCGTGCTGGAAATGTTTCAGGAATTCTGCCGGATTGAGAAAGTCAATTATGCGGAATGGCTGGAGCAGATTCATTGGCTGAATCCCACAGATTCCAGAAATTATGCCAGAGGAAAAGAGGAGTTTTGATATGGCAGTGATTTATGTGAAAGAGCAGGGGGCTACTGTGCAGAAGAGTGGGGAGCAGCTGCTGATTACCAAGAATGGACAGCGTTTGATGGAACTGCCGGTGATCCATGTGGAGAACCTCTCTATCATTGGAAATGTCCAGATCACAACCCAGGCGCTGCATATGATGATGGAGCGGGGCATTGATGTCAGCTATTTCTCCTATTCCGGGAAGTATCTGGGACATACCGCAGCGGAGGCGTCCAAAAACATTTTTCTGCGCTTTGAGCAGTATGCCTTTTATCTGGATTCGTCACGTCGCCTTGAGATGGCGAAGATTCTCGTTGAAAATAAGATCAGCAACCAGATCAATCTCATCCGCAGTCACCGATTCCCGGATGACGGGTATGACTGGAGGCGGGATGTGGAACAGATGGAACGACACCGATCCTCTCTCGCGGAGAAAACGACACCCAATGAAGTGCTGGGTGTGGAGGGAATCTGCAGCAATATTTACTTCGGCGCATTTGGGAAGATGCTGAAATCTGATTTTACTTTTCACGGCAGGAACCGGCGTCCGCCCAGGGATCCGGTCAATGTGATCATCAGCCTTGCCTATACGCTGTTGACAAAGGAGGTCAGCAACGCTCTGGACGCGGAGTCCTTCGAGGCATATCTGGGCTTTCTCCATGGGATTCGGTACGGCAGGAAGTCTCTGGCATTGGATATGGTGGAGGAATTCCGGCAGCCCGCGGCGGATCGACTGGTTCTTCTACTATTCAATAAGAGGATGATAGGAAAATATGACTTTGAATTTCCTGAGGACGGCAGTGTCGTCCTGACAGAGGATGGATTCCGCAAATTCTGTGCTGAATATGAGCGATGGATGAATGGGAAAAACGTGCTCTCGGGAGAGGTGTCTTTTCGGACTATCATCCGGAATCAAGTCGCCGCGTTAAAGCGGGCGGTGATGGGAAAGGAGATGTACCGGCCTTATCAGTGGGGTGAAAAAGATGTACGTGGTGAGTTATGACGTGAGCAGTGACAAATTGAGAAACAAAGTCGCCAAGATCATGGAAGGGTTCGGACGCCGGGTGCAGTACAGCGTATTCGAATGTCACCTGACAGATCGTCAATTCGAGGATATGTACCAGAAATTAGCGAAAATCTTATCGGGAACAGGGGAAAACGGAATCCGCATCTATCAGATCTGCGCCAAATGCGAAAAGAAAATCCGCACTATCGGCGTGGAAGAAAAGTCCGTTCTTTCCCCGGAGGAAGAAGCACTTTTTATCATTTGAGGAGGGAAAAATGAGTCTATACAACAAAATCATTGATCTGCAGAAATTGTCGGATGCCTGGGGCAAGGTCAGGAGTAATAAACCCGCCTGCGGGGTGGACCATGTCACCTGTGAACAATTCGACGCGAATCAGAGGGAGGAATTGAAGCAGCTGCACACAGAACTGCAGGAGCACACATACCGCCCGCTCCCTGTACGGATGGTGATGCTCTACAAAGGGGAAAAGCCGAGGGAAATCGCGCTTTACTCGATGCGGGATAAGGTCGTGCAGCAATCTATCGCGGCAGAATTAAATAAGATATACGAGCCGATTTTCCCGGAACAGGCGTATGCCTATCGAAGCAGCAGATCCGCCCTCTCTGCCGTTGAGTATCTGGACCGGCAATTTCAATCCGGCGCCTACGGTGCCGCGCTGAAGATGGATATTTCCAAGTTTTTTGACACGATGCAGTGGAGCATTCTATTGCGGGCACTGCGCAGGCAGATCCAGGAGGAAGATGTACTGGAATTGATCCGGGAAGAGGTCATGGCGGATTCTCTGCAGGCTTCGGGAGAACTGGTGGAGAAGTGGGTCGGTATCTATCAAGGGTCCGGAATCTCCCCCGTTTTGTCCAACATCTATCTGATGGATTTTGATCAGTGGATGGCGCAGAAAGGAGGATGCTATGTACGCTATTCTGACGATATGCTCTCATTGGGAAAGAGCAGAGAAAACCTGCTCGCCCTGCTGCCGGAGATCCAGGCACAGCTGGGTCAGGTCGGCCTCACTTTGAATCGGGACAAAGTACGCTGCGAGGAGATCAGCAAAGGAGTGGATTTCCTGGGATATCATCTCTCCTCAGCCGGAAAGGCGATACCAGCCAAGGCAGAGCAAAATCTGCGGGATAGGCTGGAGATGATGTGGCTGACCTCCGCGGAGACGCCGATTCAGGAAAAGCTGAAAAAGGCAAAGGAGATCATCGGCGGCTGGGAACAGTATTTCCGGGAGGAGAGAAGCGAGATGTCCATTTTTGAATTCGCCGCTCTGATGGCGGTGGGAGAGACTAAGCCGGAATATTTCCAAAAGCTGAAGAACTTGCGCAGCTCGGTGGACAATATCTACATGGACATTATGCAATACCTGTCGTCTGTCTGGAAACATTCCGGGGATACGGACTTGGAGCTTCTGGAATACGAACAATTCTACCGCATCTGGGATCCCAAGGAGAAAACGCCTGCCTCAGATACCGCAAAGAAGGAATTGCTCGAATTTTACCGGAGACTGATCATCACGGAGGATGAGGACACCATGACGGAATTGATGCAGTCGTATACCGATTGCGGTGCATACGAAAAGGCAGCGTTCTGGATGGACCGAAAAGAGCATTTCTACAGTGAAAAGAATGTCTCAAAACGAAAATTGAT
This sequence comes from uncultured Lachnospiraceae bacterium, assembly GCA_964601745.1. Classification (GTDB taxonomy): domain Bacteria; phylum Bacillota; class Clostridia; order Lachnospirales; family Lachnospiraceae; genus CAZROZ01. Next base: position 5,059 of record CAZROZ010000127.1, read on the forward strand.
CCCAAGCCATTCTCCGTCAGCTGGAGCGGATATCGTCTACGATAAAGGTACTCCACAGCGCTTTTTGAAGAACCTGGTTGGGAGGGAGGATATCTATGCGCTGGAGACCATCCAGGTCGGAAATAAGCGGGTGACCCAAACCCAGACTCTGCCCATCACAGAGCAGAAGATCCTGGAGCACCTGTCCGGGGAGCAGACATATGCCACTTTTATTCAGCGGCCCAATAGTACCGTGAAGTATCTGGTGGTGGACATTGATATCTCCAAGAGTGTTCTGCTGCAGCATGACCGGAAAAGCACAGAGTATCAGGCGTATCTGGATGAGGCTTATCAGAATGCACAGAATCTGGTGAAAATTCTGCACTCTTTCGGTATGCAAGGATACATTGAATACTCCGGCTGCCGGGGATATCATGTATGGGTTTTCTTCACGGAATGGATCCCGGTGCGGTATGTGAATATGTTTACGGATGTGCTGGAAAAGCAGCTGGCATATCCGGAAAACAGCGGCATCAGCATGGAATTTTTCCCCAATAAGACCAGGATCAAACCTG
>CAZROZ010000128.1:0-5585 GCA_964601745.1 uncultured Lachnospiraceae bacterium
GATATTCTGGATCCCGCCATTTTGCGGCCCGGTCGTTTTGACCGGAAAGTCAGTGTGGGGTATCCCGACGTGAAAGGCAGGGAGGAGATCCTGCGGGTACATTCCCGGGAGAAGCCGTTGGCGGAAGATGTGGATTTAAAACACGTGGCCCAGACAACGGCAGGGTTTTCCGGCGCGGATCTGGAAAATTTGATGAACGAGGCAGCCATCTGCGCGGCGAAAGAGAACCGCTCCTTTATCCTGATGTCAGACATCACCAGGTCTTTCATCAAGGTGGGCATCGGCCCGGAAAGAAGAGCAAGGTGGTCTCCGAGAAGGACAGGTTGATCACAGCGTACCACGAATCAGGACATGCCATTCTATTTCACATTCTCCCGGACGTAGGTCCGGTTCATACGATTTCTATCATTCCCACCGGTATGGGCGCCGCGGGTTACACCATGCCTCTGCCGGAGCGGGATGAAATGTTCAATACCAAAGGGAAAATGACACAGGACATCATTGTCTCTCTGGGGGGACGGGTGGCGGAGGAATTGGTTTTCGACGATATCACCACCGGGGCTTCTCAGGATATCAAGCAGGCGACTTCTCTTGCCAGACAGATGGTGACCAAGTACGGATTTTCTACCAAGCTGGGACTGGTCAATTACGGGTCGGATGACGACGAGGTCTTCATCGGAAGAGATATCGGCCACATGCGCCAGTACAGTGAGGAGGTGGCAGGCCAGATCGACGATGAGGTGAAGAGACTGATCGACGCCTGCTACGCTAAAGCGAGGGAGATCATTCAGGCTCACATGGAAGTCTTGAAGCGGTGCGCGGCGCTGTTGCTGGAAAAGGAGCGGATCAGCGGAGAGGAATTCGCCTCTCTCTTTGCCCAGTGGGAACAGAGTCCGGCGCTTCCTCAGAATTAAGGGAAGCGCATGAAAGCAGGAAGCAACCAGACAGAGCCTGCTTCCTACAAAAAGATAGGGTAAAAGATCAAAGATAGCGTAAAAGATAGAAGATGGCGTAAAAATAGGGTACAGGGAATTTGGATGCCAGGGGAGTCAGGGGAATTTGCCTTTGCATCCTTATCGTTTAGCAGAAAGATACGACAAAAAATGAAAGTGGAATTTTATTGGGACTGGCTTTCCGACAGTGACAAAGCCTGGCTGTATGTGGACTCGGTGGTGACACGCTTTGACGCGGACGCCGTTTTCTCAGATGGGACCGAGGAGTACTGCTCCCCCTGTGAACCGGACGCGGGGGATGAGGTGACGGTGCGGATTCGAACGGGACACTCCCAGTGCGACCAGGTCTTCCTCCTGTTGAATCAGCGGAGGATTGACATGCAGGTAGTCCTGGAAGAGGGACGGTTCGACTATTACGCGGCCTCTTTTACGATGCCGGAAGAGAAAGTCAGCTATTGCTTCGAATTGGTGCTGGGGAGAATTCGCTATTATTTCAATAAGGAAGGCCTGGTGGGACGGGCAAATCCGGCGTATCATTTTTGCCTCACCCCGGGATTTCGCGTGCCGGTCTGGGCAAAGGGAGCTGTCTATTATCAGATTTTTGTGGACCGCTTCTGCAACGGTGATGTGACCAATGATGTGGTGACGGGTGAGTATGCCACGGTCAATACCCAGGTGCGGCATGTGGCGGACTGGAATGCGTACCCGTCCAAGCTTGATGTGGCGAATTTCTACGGCGGCGATCTGGCGGGAGTCATCAAAAAGCTGGATTATCTGAAAGCCCTCGGCGTGGAAGTGATTTATTTTAATCCGCTCTTTGTCTCGCCTTCCAATCACAAATATGATATTCAGGATTATGACTTTATTGATCCCCACTATGGTGTGATCAAATCGGATGCCCCCGGGATTCTAGAAGAGGGGGATCTGGAAAGCCGGCACAGTGAGAAATATGTGCACCGGATCACGGCACAGGAAAACCTTGACGCCAGCAACGCGCTTTTCATCGATCTGGTGAAGGAGGCTCACGCCCGGGACATGAAAGTGGTCCTGGACGGCGTCTTTAATCACTGTGGTTCTTCCAATAAATGGATGGACCGGGAAGGGATCTACGCCCAGGCAGGGGGATATCCCCCTGGTGCCTTTGAGAGTCCGGACAGTCCCACCCGCTCGTATTTCCGATTTGCGGAGGACCAATGGCCCGGCAATGACTCTTATGACGGCTGGTGGGGTCACGAGACGCTGCCCAAGTTGAATTATGAGGACTCACCGGAATTGTATCAGTATATCATGGGGATCGCCGCCAAATGGGTGTCTCCCCCTTATAACGCGGACGGCTGGCGTCTGGATATGGCGGCGGATCTGGGACATTCTCTGGAATTCAACCACGCGTTCTGGCGGGATTTTCGGACCGCGGTGAAAAGCGCCAATCCCAACGCTATTTTGCTGGCGGAGCATTACGGAGATGTCAGCGACTGGCTCCAGGGAGATCAGTGGGACACGGTGATGAATTATGATGCCTTCATGGATCCTGTGACCTGGTTTCTCACCGGCATGGAAAAGCACAGTGATGTCAGGCGACCGGAACTGGAGGGCAATGGGGATTTTTTCCTCCGGACCATGCGGCAGAATATGGCCCGGTTTCACACGCCTTCTCTGCAGATTGCCATGAATCAGCTCTCCAATCACGACCACTCTCGCTTTCTGACTAGGACCAATAAGATGGTGGGACGCCTGGAGTCAGCGGGACCGGAGGCTGCCGGGAGAGGAGTGGACGAAGCCCTTTTCCGTCTGGCGGTTCTCATGCAGATGACATGGCCAGGCGCTCCCGGTATTTATTACGGGGATGAGGCGGGCGTCTGCGGGTGGACCGATCCGGACAGCCGCCGGACATATCCCTGGGGACGCGAGAATCAGGAATTGCTGCGCTATTATCGGGAGATGATCTATCTCCACCGGTCGTATGAGACGCTGAAGACAGGTTCCCTTCTGGCGCTGGCTGGCGAGGAAAATTATCTGTGCTATGGCAGATTCAACAGGCAGGATCAGATGGTGGTCGCCATCAACAAAGGAAAGAAACCAAGGACGGTCCAGATTCCAGTCTGGCGGCTGGGGGCCTTGGCAGATGAGCGCTTCTCCAGGCTGGCTGCCACCACTCAGGCGGGATATACGTTTGAATGGATGGAGTATTTCCAGGAAGACGGCATGTTGACGGTCACTCTGGAGCCGGAGAGCGGGATTTTGCTGAAAAATAACCGGTTGTATGAGGATGAAAGCGGCGTATGACTTTGGATCCTCTCTTGAAAATAGATTATGTAGGAGAGGCTTGAAAATAGATTCTGTAGAAGAGTGTAAGAAGAGGCGGCTGCGGCCGTCTCTTTTTGGGCTTTCCTCCACGGTGATGCTTTATATGTGGAGAATGAGTTTTTCTCTGGATTTTTTCTAGAGGTTTGAATTATTATCCGAAAGATCGGAATTTTATCTGAAAGTTTAGAATTTTATCTGAAAGTTTGAATTTTTTTCGAAAGCCTGGAGTTTTACAGTTTCAGTCGGAGGAGGGACATGCTTTGGTACAGAAAAAAGTGCTTCTGGTGGCGATCAATGCCAAGTATATTCACGTGAATCTGGCCGTTTACTCGCTCCTGGCCTGTGCGGGTCCCTACCGGGAGGCTGTCTCCGTGCGGGAGTACACCATCAACCAGGAGTGGGAGGAGATTCTACGGGATCTCTATTCTCGGCATCCGGATGTGCTGGCGTTTTCCGTCTATATCTGGAACAGTGAAATGGTGAAAATTCTGCTGCGAGAGCTGCCCAAAGTGTTGCCGGAAATGGAGATTTGGCTGGGCGGTCCGGAGGCCTCCAATGACGCGGATGGGTGGCTGCGGGACTTCCCCGGAGTCAAAGGAATCATGCTGGGGGAGGGCGAGGCTACCTTCCGGGAATTGCTCTCTTCCTACTGGGAGGCGGATCCTGGTCGGGAGGCAGATTCTGAGTGGAAAGCATATTCTGACAGGAAAGCAGATTCTAATTTGGAGGCATATTCTGATTGGAAGGTGAGTTTTGAGGGAGATCGGACCCTTTCGCTAATCCCGGGAATTCTCTTCCGGGAGCAGAGAGACTGTTTTATCCAGACCAAGGAGCGTCCCCTGGTGGATTTGTCGCAGCTTCCGTTTCCCTATGATTCTGCCGTTCTGGGAGGGGAGATCCGGGAGGTCTTTGCCCACCGGATTTTGTATTATGAGAGCAGCCGGGGTTGTCCGTTTCGGTGCAGCTACTGCCTCTCCTCCGTGGATAAGCAGGTGCGGCTGCGGGATCTATCTCTGGTGCTGCGGGAGCTGCAGATCTTTTTGGATCAGAAGGTTTCACAGGTGAAATTTGTGGACCGGACGTTTAACTGCTATCCCGCTCATACGAAAGCGATCTGGGAATATCTGCGGTGCCACGATAACGGGGTGACGAATTTTCATTTTGAAATCACGGCCGAACTGCTCAATCCTGAGGAAATCGCCCTGCTCGCGTCGCTGCGTCCGGGCTTGGTACAGCTGGAAATCGGCGTGCAGTCGGTGAATCCGCGGACCCTTGCTGCCATAGAGCGGCCGGCGAATCTGGAAAAGCTGTGGGAAAATGTGGATGCCATCGCCGCGGGAAAAAATGTGCATCAGCATCTGGATTTGATCGCGGGACTGCCCTATGAAGATTTCTCCACCTATGCCCGCTCTTTTGATGTGGTGTATGCCCACAGGCCGAACCAGCTGCAGTGCGGTTTCTTAAAAGTGCTGCGGGGCTCCCCATTATACGAGAAACGGGAAGAGTATGGTTTGATTTTTGAGGACCGGGTGCCGTATGAGGTATTGGGGACCAAGTGGCTTGGTTACGGCGACCTCTGTCGGCTCAAGCTGGTGGAGGAGATGGTGGAGCAGCATTACAACAGCGGTCAATTTGTCATGACGCTGTCCTTTCTCTCTCATCACATGGAGAGCGCGTTTTCCTTCTATCTGGAAATGGGAGAGTATTATCAGGACAGAGGGTGGCTGGCGATTTCCCATGCCAGGATCGATCGCTACGAGCACTTTTATCAATTTTTATCGGAGCGGTATTTAAGTCTGAAAGAGGTGGCGGCGGAGCTTTTGCTCTATGATTATTTGGTCCGGGAGAACGCGAAGACGAGGCCGTCATTTGCGATAAATTCAAGGCGAGAGGATACAAAAAAGAAACGATTTTACCATAATCCTGACAACATTTTGAGATACCTTCCCGACTGTAAAAATTTCAGTGTCAGTTCAGTAATTCACATGACAAATTTAGAAGTGATACAGTATGATCCAGACCATGCAGTGAGGACGGGAGAGGCGGTTTTGCATCCCGCTTTTTTGCTTTTTGATTATCAGGAGCGGGATCCGATTACCGGGAATGTCAGAGTGGTGCGGATTCCTTTTGAGGACGTACCGGAATGCATGGAAGAGTTGATTTCCTGATTTTGCTCCATAGTTAACGACATAATTAAGTTCATTTTGATTTTCAATGAATTCAACAAAAAAACTTTGCAGTTCAAAGTGAGATGTTTAATGTCGTTTACTTTGAAAGCCCAGTCGCAATGGACAGGCGGATGGACTGCTCGCAGGCCAATCCGCATGG
>CAZROZ010000129.1:0-314 GCA_964601745.1 uncultured Lachnospiraceae bacterium
TGTCTGTCTGTCTGTCTGTCTGTCTGTTAAGATTATTTTGCGATCAAGCATCGTTGTCAAGCCCTTTCCGAATTTTTTTATCCATTCTTGCTACCATTCACAGCCAATTCGCCTTGCATTCGTAATCCACGCTAACGTCCCGCTGCGCGGTGTGCATATTGCTCATGTGGGCTTCGTTCGTTCCTGCTTCGTAGGCGATTCAGATAAATGCCCTGCCTCTTCCGAGCAAGCTCGATGAGCCACTACCTTTATCTGAAACGGCTGTGAATGGTAACCATTCTTTCAATATTTTCCAAGTGGCTTTTCACTCTTTG
>CAZROZ010000129.1:324-5567 GCA_964601745.1 uncultured Lachnospiraceae bacterium
AAACGACGCTATCCTACCACACCATCTCTTAGATTGCAACAGCTTGGGAATTTAAGGGTTTGGGGGAAATTTCGAGAGTAAACCCCCGTGCTCCACATACGGAGCACCACCATTGATGAAAGCCCACAGATTATCCCCGCAATGCCTCCCCGATCCCCTCGCTGAACGTGGGATGGGGGTAGATCACCTTCGCCAGTTGACCCACTGTGAGACCATTGGCGATGGCGGCGGTGAACTGGCTGATCATATCTGTGGCTCTGGCGCACATCATCTGGGCACCCAGAATCTTCCCGCTCTCTTTTTCCGCTACCACTTTGATGAAGCCCCGGTCCTGGTCGGAGAGCACCGTCTTGCCGTTGGCGGACATGGGATACTTCTTTACCAGTATATCCAGCCCCTGCTTCTTCGCCTCATCCTGGGTCAGTCCCACACTGCCGATCTCCGGATCCGTATACACGCAGCCCGGGACCAGGCTCATCTCAAATGGGGCTGGATTTCCCAGCATGTGATGTACTTCATTGATGGCCTGGGCAGTGGCGGCATGCGCCAGCATGATTCCGCCGGTCACATCACCGGCTGCGTAGATAGAATCCACGCTGGTCTTCCCGTTTTCATCCACCAGGATCCTGCCCCGCTCCATCTCCACGGCGAAACCATCCGCGAAAAGTCCCTCTGTGTTGGCTCTGCGACCGGTGGCGATGAGGATGCCGTCCGCCTCCGCTTCCTGCTCTTTTTCTTTCTCCAGGTAATGGCAGACCAGCGTCCCGTCTTCCTTCGCCGTGATGCGCTCTACCTTCGCGGCGGTGTGGATGTCCACCCCTCTCTTCTTCATAATCATTTTCAGATTTTGCGAGATCTCCTTGTCCATATTGGCCAGAATGCTGTCCAGAAATTCTACCACCGTCACCTGGCAGCCCAGCTCCTGGTACAAAGAAGCGAATTCCATGCCGATCACCCCGCCGCCCACAATCACCAGACGCGGGAACACTCTTTTCTCAGAGAGCAGTTCATCGCTGGTCATCACATTGGCGAAATCCGCCCCCGGGATCGGCGGCAGTGCCGGGACAGAACCTGTGGCGATCAAGATCTTCTCTGCCGTGATCTCTTGTCCATCACCGGTTCGAATCGTATGAGGTGCCGCGATGGCCGCTGTATCCGCGTACACGGTGACCTTGTTCTTTTTCATCAGGGCGGCAATTCCGTCCCGTAATTTCTGCACTACCTCGTCTTTGCGGACCTGCATTTTTTCCATGTCATAGGCGGGATTCTCCGCGAATACACCGAATTTTTCTGCATCCCTCATGGAGGCGTAGAGGTCCGCCGCGTGCAGCAATGCCTTGGTCGGGATGCAGCCCCGGTTCAGACATGTCCCGCCCAGCTCTCTTCTCTCGAAGAGGGCTGTCTTCTGCCCCAGTTTCGCCGCCTCCAGAGCCGCCATATACCCGCCGGGGCCAGCGCCGATGACGGCAAGATCATATTGTTCCATGGCAGTCACTCCTTCCTTCTCTAAAATCATGCGGACGTCAAAAGGCCGATCCACTCCGATGTCCGCTCCTGATAAGCCTATCGAGATCCGTTTTTGAATCGGCATTTTCCGCGCCCAAGTCTACTCGTTACACCATCTCGTATTTGAAAAGGGAATCCCTCCGGGCAGGCAGCAGATTTCTCCCCACTGTTTTCTCCACCCGCCTGACAAAAAGGCTCCCACTACGCTATGCCTGGACAAAGTCAAGGTTCCTTTGAGCACCCCTCTGACCGGCGAAAAGTCTCACTCTGTCGCCATCTCCATTAGCCAGCGTCGAATCTCCTCCCCGGCATGATCTGGAGAAATGGAAAAATCCGCCAGCCGCGCGTCAAGGGCTGCGGCATCATACTGACAACCCTCCAGTCTACCCGCAAGAGCCGGTGACAGATCCGCATCCATGGCATCTGTAAAAACGTGCACCTGTTCAAATTCTCCACTTTGAATCCGGAACTGCACATCCAGATTTCCCCAGGAAAAGCGGTGCTCCCATTCGTTTTGAAATAGCACGCTGCTCCCATACTTCCAGTCGGGAGAGGAAAACTTTGCCTCCAAAGCGGCGATGGCAGAAAAGTCCATTTTACCCTCCGGCAGCGCCTGAACCGGCAGTCCGTAGACTTTTCCGAAAGCGGAGATCAGCGCCTCCTTCAAAGAGGCGATGGTGACCGTCGGTTCAAAATCCGTCAGATTGCCAGTCCTTTTGCGGACAGAATCCACCCCTTTTGACTTCAGTTTTTCCTTTGACACGTTCAAAAACCGCGCCATCTGGGTCTGATCCGCGCACACCAGCAACGTGCCGTGGTGGTAGGAATAGGGTCCCGCGTGGTAGAAGGCGTTCCCTGAGAATTTTTTCCCATTCACCGTCACATCATTGCGGCCGGTTTTCTCGGCAGCCACTCCCAGCGCCTGTACCGCGCTCAGGATCACGTCCAGCTGCCGATCCAGATTGTAGTCCTGCGTCGGCACACAGAAGGTAAAATTCAGATTCCCCAGATCGTGATACACAGCCCCTCCACCGGAAAGCCGGCGGGCAAGAAACCCACCGGCACTCTCCAGCTCTTGAACCTTACACTCTTTATAACAATTCTGATTTCTCCCGATCACGACAGTGTGCTGATTCTGCCACAGATACAGAATGCATTCTCCAGGCTGCGTGTGAAAAGTCAGATATTCCTCTATGGCAAGGTTGTGATAAGGGTTCACGCAATCCGTCTGGTAGAGATAGAGACGGTCGATCATCGCGTCTTTTACTCCGCAGGCGAATACCGCAAAACCGGTTTTCTGGCGGCCTGCACCTCGTCGGGGCGGCGGATATAGGTGTGAAGCGGCGCTTCATGCAGCTGCTCTGGATGCTCCTTCGCTGTCTCATAAATCTGACGGAACACCGCGATGGCCTCGTCCAGAGTCTCCTTGCTCTCCGTCTCCGTGGGCTCCACCATCAATGCCTCATGGACAATCAGCGGGAAGTACATGGTCGGAGGATGAATGCCATAATCCAGGAGTGCTTTCGCCACGTCCATGGCGGATACATCCATGTCATGTTTCATCTTCTCCAGGCACATGACAAATTCATGCATGCATGTCTCGTCATAAGCCATGGGATAGAGATCTTTCAGCTTGCACATCATATAATTGGCATTCAGCACAGCGTTGCAGGAAGCCTCTTTTACGCCCTCTTTGCCCAGCATCAGCAGATACGTCAGTGCCTTCACCACTACCAGGAAATTCCCGTAGAACTGCTTCATATTCCCGATGGACTTGGCAGGCATCTGCAGGCAATAGCCATTCTCTGTCTCCTTGGGCTGCTCTCCCGGCAGGAAATCCGCCAGGAATGCCTTGCATCCCACCGGACCGCTGCCCGGACCGCCGCCGCCGTGGGGGGTGGAAAAGGTCTTGTGCAGATTGATATGCATCACGTCGAATCCCATATCCCCAGGCCGGACTATCCCCATGATGGCGTTCAGATTGGCGCCGTCATAGTAGGCAAGACCGCCCGCCTCGTGGATGATGGACGTGATGGCGAGAATATTTTTGTCAAAAAGACCTACTGTGTTGGGGTTGGTCAGCATCAGACCCGCCGTGTCATCGCCCACCGCTTCTCTCAGCTTTTCCAGGTCCACGCAGCCGTCCTCCCCGGAGGGGATATTGACCACATCAAATCCGGCCATGACCGCGCTGGCGGGGTTGGTGCCATGGGCAGAATCCGGCACGATGATCTTGGTTCTCTTTTTATCACCCCGGCTGTCGTGGTAAGCCTTGATCAGCAGGAGTCCGGTGAATTCTCCGTGTGCACCGGCAGCAGGCTGCAGCGTCATATCATCCATGCCCGTAATGGCCAGGAGCCGCTCTTTGGTCATGTCCATCACTTTCAGGGCACCCTGCACCGTCTCCTGCGGCTGCAGGGGATGAATGTCCGTGAAACCCGGCAGCGCAGCCGCGATCTCGTTGACCTTCGGATTATATTTCATCGTGCAGGAGCCCAGCGGATAAAATCCGTTATTGACGCCGTGCACCTGGCCTGCCAATTCGGTGTAATGGCGGCTGATCTCATTTTCCGACACATGGGGAAGCTTCAGAGGCAATTCCCGTTTCGGCACGTCAAGCTTTACTTCCGGTACATCGCAGTCCGGCAGAACCGTACAGCTGTGACCGACGGCGCCCCGCTCAAATATCAGTTTCATTGCCTTCCCTCCTTTATTGCCGCTGCGACCGCATCCATTTCCTCTTTGGTATTTTTCTCCGTAGCGCACCAGAGAATCTCATGGTCGCTCAAAGGAAGCCCACCCAGAATACCCTGTTTGCTCAGCGCGGACAGGATATCTTCGGATTTCTCCTCAGAGACAGTGACAAATTCGTGGAAATACGGCTGATTGTATTTCGGCTTCAAACCGACTTCCGCCAGCTTCTGCTGCAGATAATGGGCTTTGGAAACGCACAGATTCGCCACCTGTTTGAGTCCCGTCTCACCCATAGCCGACAGATAGACGCCGGCGGTCAGCGCACACAGTGCCTCATTGGAGCAGATATTGCTGCTGGCCTTCTCTCTGCGGATGTGCTGTTCTCTCGCCTGCAGCGTCAAAACAAACGCCCGATTGCCCTCCGAATCCACGGTTTCCCCCACGATCCGGCCGGGAAGCTTGCGGACCATCTTCTCACTGGCTGTCATAAAGCCCAGATACGGGCCGCCGAAAGCCAGACCCAGACCCAGTGGCTGTCCCTCGCCTACCGCGATGTCCGCGTCGCATTCCGCCGGCGTTTTCAGCACCGCAAGGGCGATGGGATTGCAGCCCATGATGAATTTCGCACCCGCCGCATGGGCGATCTCTCCCAGGGCAACGGCATCCTCAATATTCCCGTAGTAATTGGGATATTGCAGATAGAAGCAGGCACTCTTCTCATTCAAGCGCCGCTTTAACGCCTCCGCGTCGGTGACGCCATCTTTCTCCGGCACGATCTCTACCTGGATCCCGCTGCCGTAGCAATAAGTCTTGATGACGGAAATCACATCTGGATTCGCCGCGCCGGACACCAGTGCCACACTGCGCTTGCGATCCCGGCACATGGCAACCGCTTCCGCGGCGGCGGTAGCGCCGTCGTAGACGGAGGCATTGCTGGCCTCCATGCCGGTCAGTTCACACATCATGCTATGATATTCAAAGATAGACTGCAGAACACACTGGCTGATCTCCGCTTGATATGGGGTATAGGCAGTCACAAATTC
>CAZROZ010000130.1:0-2306 GCA_964601745.1 uncultured Lachnospiraceae bacterium
CGGCATAGGCAAACACAGTTTGATATCCAATGGCGAACCAGGTCCACTTCGCGTTATTCATCTCCCGCTTGATCGCGCCCATGGCGGCAAAACAAGGAGCACAAAGAAGATTAAACAGCAGATAGGCATATCCCCCTGCCGCCGTCACACTGCTTGCCAGTATAGGCCAGAATTCCTGTCCGTCTGATGCCACTTCTCCGAAACCAAAGAGGATTCCGAAAGTAGAGACCACATTTTCCTTGGCCACCAAACCGCTGACCGCCGCCACGGCAAACTGCCAGTTGCCGAATCCCAGCGGGGTAAAAATCCAGGCAATCGCGCTTCCTATCGCCGCGAGAATGCTCTGATTCATATCTTCCACCATGCCAAACGACCCATTCACAAAACCAAAGCCCTGAGTAAACCAGATAAGGATCGTGGAGAGGAGGATAATCGTGCCGGCTTTCTTGATAAAGGACCATGCACGCTCCCACATGCTCCTGAGCACGTTGCCGATGGTGGGCCAGTGATAGGCGGGCAGTTCCATGACAAAAGGAGCCGGATCTCCCGCGAACATCTTCGTCTTCTTCAATATAATACCAGAACAGACGATAGCCGCAACCCCGACGAAATAAGCGCTGGGAGCCACCCATGGCGCTCCGCCGAACAGAGCGCCCGCGATCATGGCGATGATCGGCAATTTGGCACCGCACGGGATGAAAGTCGTGGTCATAATGGTCATTTTCCGGTCTCTGTCATTCTCAATCGTCCGGGAAGCCATGATACCAGGAACGCCGCACCCTGTTCCGATCAACATGGGGATGAAAGATTTCCCCGACAGTCCAAATTTTCGGAAGATACGGTCCATAATAAAGGCGACCCTAGCCATGTATCCGCAGCTCTCCAAAAACGCCAGGAAGAAAAACAGCACCAGCATCTGGGGCACAAATCCCAACACCGCACCGACACCAGCCACAATTCCATCCAGAATCAAGCTGTGCAGCCATCCCGCCACATGCATAGAGGTCAGCAGCGTATCAATGGCAGGCGGGATGATTTCCCCGAACAGCACGTCATTGGTCCAGTCTGTGACAAAGCCGCCCACTGTTGTGACAGACACATAATACACAAAAAACATGACCACCGCGAAGATGGGTAGAGCCAGGAACCGGTTCGTCACCACCCGGTCGATTTTATCTGAGATAGAGAGCTCTTCCTTCCCTGTCTTCTTGTAACAATCTCCGATCACCTTTCCAATATACTGATACCGCTCATTGGTGATGATACTCTCGGCGTCATCGTCCATGGATTTTTCCACCCTGGTGATAATGTCCTCCACGTCTGGCTTCACCGACATGGCCTCCCCGATCTTATCATCCCGCTCAAAGAGCTTCACCGCGTAAAATCTTTTCTGTTCCTGGGGAATATCTCCCGGCAGCCTCTGAGCAATCTCCGAAAGCGCTCCCTCCACCTCTTTGCAGAAGGAATGTACGTGTTTTTGGACCTTCTTTTGCTGTGCCGCCTCCACTGCCGCGTTGGCTGCCTCAGTGATGCCGGTTCCTTTTAAGGCTGATATTTTCACCGCCGGACAGCCCATTTTTTCGGATAATTTTTTCGTGTCAATCACATCACCGGATTTTTTCACCACATCCATCATGTTGACGGCCATCACCACCGGAATGCCCAGTTCCATCAGCTGAGTAGTCAGATATAAATTTCGTTCCAGATTGGTACCGTCCACAATATTTAAAATCGCATCCGGCCGTTCCCCGATCAAATAATTCCGCGCCACCACTTCCTCCAGCGTATAGGGAGAAAGGGAATAAATTCCAGGCAGGTCGGTGATCACCACTTCCTTATGGTTCTTTAATTTTCCTTCCTTTTTCTCAACGGTAACGCCCGGCCAGTTGCCAACGAACTGGTTGGATCCGGTCAACGCGTTAAATAATGTGGTCTTGCCGCTGTTTGGATTTCCGGCAAGTGCAATCCTAATCGCCATCGGTTTTCTCCTCCAATTAAATTTGCTTCACTCAGCGAACCGTGCATGAAAAGCCAACGGGAATCTTCTCCTGTATCTGGAGAGGGAATCTTTTTCTGTGTTGGAAAGCAACCCTTTCTGTATTGGAAAGCAACCCTTTCCGTTCTCAGCGTCCGTTGCATTAGTCATGACTAACCAACGTGCAGAATAACCCACCTTGCACAGCACTTTATAGATTTCATTCTCATTATCAGGAAAAAGCTGTCCTTTGGTCCTCCCTATTCTTAAGGAAACACCGTCCTTTGGTCTTCCCTTTCCAAGGAAACACCGTACCTTGCTTCTCCCTTTC
>CAZROZ010000130.1:2406-5500 GCA_964601745.1 uncultured Lachnospiraceae bacterium
CTTTTCGGCTCCTCACTGCACCTCAATCATCGCCGCGTCTTCCTTTCGCAGTGACAATTCATATCCACGTACCCGTACCTCCACCGGATCGCCCAGCGGCGCTACTTTCCGGACAAAAATAGAAGTTCCTCTCGTAATTCCCATATCCATGATTCTTCGCTTGACGGCACCCTCCCCGTGCAGCTTGATCACAGAGACAGTCTGTCCGTTTTTGACATCCCGTAATGTCTGCATCATTCTCTCCCTTCTGCCTGGGAAGACATTTCCTCTCAAGGAATGCCTCCGCTTCGACGTATTTTTAGCCAGTCCTTCCTCTCAAACTTGAATCTTCGCTGCCATCTCTTTGCTGATGGCAATCCGAGATTCTTTGATATGAACAATCACATTTCCGTTCGTCTCAGAGACCACCGTCACAGGGGATCCCTGCACAAAGCCAAGGCTCTCCAGGAATCTTCGAACATCTTCTTTCCCACCCACGTGACGAATGGTGTTGCTCTCCCCTCTTTTAGCCATCGTAAGCGGCATCATTCTCCTCTCCCTTCTCTCGCTTTCTGTCTCGTATTTCTCCGGGAAATTTGAGATTTTTCTTCCCTTTCAAAGAAAGCTCATTAGTTAGTATCCCCTAACCATCGGGCATGTTAGCATACACTAACCACCGTGTCAAGCAGTTTTTTTCATGTTTTTGCCCTGCCACAATTCACTCCAGAATTCGATCAATAGACATGATCTATAGACAATGTCGACAAGACTTCCCTCGCTGTCACTCCATTTTCCTTTGCAATGCGTTTCACATCCTCCCACTCCGGTTTCCACTTTTCAATGCCCATCCCATATGCTCGTTTCATCGTAATCAGTCCATAGGGAGTGTCCACTGTCTTTATCTCTCGTTCTAATACGGTGCGACTGCAGCCATGACGCCGCACGCCAAGTGTCGTGGTGTGAAGCATCATGGCACGAGTCAGTTCCTCCTCCCTTTCAGGCTTACAGACACATAGCAGCAGATAGCCAGGTCTGTTTTTCTTCATCACAGCGGGAAGGAGACTGACGTCCAGCGCACCTGCCTCAAAAAGGGGTTCATAAATACCGCCCAGTTCCTCTCCTGTCATATCATCCAGATTGGCAGCCAGTTCAACGATCGCTTCTTCTTTTTTCTCCTGGGTCTCTCCCAGAAAAGCCCTCACACAATTTGCCTGCGCAAATTCTCTTGTCCCAACGCCGATTCCAATTTTTTCCGTGCGCATCACCGGCATGAGACCAAAGGAATCCGCAAAGTGGGTCAACAGCGCGGCGCCTGTAGGAGTACAGAGTTCTCCCTTGATTTCTCCCCCATAGATGGGGACTCCCTGCAACAAAAAAGCGGTGGCAGGGGCGGGAACAGGAAGAATTCCATGAGCGCAGCGTACCGTCCCGCTTCCCACATGAACGGGGGAGACCACGACTTTTTCCGGGGAAAGCATGGACATCAGCAGGCAGACTCCCGTCACGTCCGCCAGAGCATCCAGGGAACCCACTTCATGAAAATGAATTTGCTCTATCGGCTGTCCATGGGCATGGGACTCTGCCTCCGCGATGCTCTGGTAGACAGCCTCCACTTGGGACTTAACCTCCTCCCCCACTGGCAGGTTCTGGATCCATCCCCGCATCTGTGCCATGTCAGTATGAGTATGATGGTGATGACGCTCTCCTTCGTGATGATGGTGATGCTCTTCTTCGGCGTGATGGTGGTGATGTTCTTTCTCAGCTTGATAATGAACGTGTTCCTCGGCGTGATGGTGATGCTCCTCCTCGGCGTGATAATGAACGTGTTTCTCGGCGTGATGGTGAACGTGTTCCTCCTCAATATGGAGATGGGCGTGTTCCTCCTCAATATGATGGTGATGGTGGGTGTGTTCCTCCCAGTTTTCCTCCTCCTGGCCTTGGACCAGCACCTGCATATGCTTTCCCACAATCCCGCAGGTGGCTTTCTCCTGCGCAGACACCGTCACCCCCGGCAATCCCAGATGATTCATCTGTGTGAGAAACTGCTGTTTCCCCGTCTCATCCAATAAATCAAAGAGTGCTGCCATCAACATATCGCCTGCGGCACCCATAGCGCATTCCAGATATAAAAGTTTCACCTTTTTGCCTCCTTTCATAAAATAAACACGCATGCGCCACATACAGCGCAGCACCATGAATAAAAACCCCGGGTTGCTCCGCCGCGGCGCAGCTCTCACAATCCCGGTTATTCCTGAGGACTCTCCATTTTATTGATGACGCTAGCCAGATAGCCGGCGCCGAACCCGTTGTCAATATTTACCACACAGACACCGCTGGCACAAGAATTCAACATAGACAGCAGCGCGGACAAGCCGCCAAAACTGGCACCGTAACCGACACTGGTGGGGACAGCGATCACAGGGCAGTCCACCAGGCCGCCGATCACACTGGCGAGTGCCCCCTCCATCCCGGCCACCGCAATCACGACCCTGGCGGTAGAGAGCACCGACAAATTGGACAACAGCCGGTGTAATCCCGCCACCCCCACATCGTAGAGGCGGGTCACCTTGTTGCCGTAAAGCTCCGCCGTCAGTGCGGCTTCTTCACAGACCGCCAGATCGCTGGTTCCCCCGGACGCAATCACGATAGATCCCACCTTCTTTCGGTCCGCTTTTCTGGCGACAATTCCCACCTTGGAAAGCGGATCATACTCCACACCCACGCGTTGACACACCAGCTCAAAGGCCTCTTTTTCCATCCGGGTGATCAGAATATCCTCCCTGCCTGCGTCCAGCATCGCCGCGACGATTCCGTCAATCTGCTCCGGTGTCTTCCCTTTCCCGAAAATGACTTCCGGCACGCCCTGGCGGATTGCCCGGTGATGATCGATCTTCGCGTAGCCCAAATCGGAAAAAGGCTCCAGTTTCAGTTTCTGAAAGGCATCCTCCGGGGATATTTCCCCCTCTTTCACCTGATAGAGCAACTGCTGTATTTCATCCCGATACATAATTTCTCCTCCCGCACCCGCGATTTCAGTCTCAACACACTTATTTATTGAGCACATCTTTATTGAGCACATCTCGCCAAAAGGTCTTGAACTCGCCGTCCATAAAAA
>CAZROZ010000131.1:0-406 GCA_964601745.1 uncultured Lachnospiraceae bacterium
TCTTCATGGGGCGCTGGCAGTGCAAAGTAGGATATTCCATACAGCATAGGATCGGCGGTCTGACCGGATTTCTCTCCGGGCGGATTCGGAACCTGGGACTGGTGAAATCCTTTGTCACAGAGAAAAAAGAAGTAGAAAGCGGTGTCAATACGGCAAAGGACTTGTACAAAGCCAACGTGCAGTATCAGTATATCAATGGTGCCGTTAACGCGATGACCTTTATCACGGATGCGGCTGCCACGGTCGTCGCCGTGATCTGGGGAAGCATTCTGCTGCGAAATGGAGAAATCGTCCTGGAGCAGTGGCTGGCGTTTTTCTTATTCGTGCCCATGATCAATACCGTGCTGCGGCAATTATCCATGATGTGGGGCAACATCAAGGAACTGCAGGGCAGGGCGTCCAGACT